>JAQUOO010000021.1 GCA_028717055.1 Candidatus Omnitrophota bacterium
CCTCCGGATATCAAGAAACTGGAGCAGAAAGTAGAGTCTTTAAGGAAGGAAAAAGAATCTTTCATCAAGAGCCAGGATTTTGAGAAAGCCGCTTCTTTGCGCGACCAGGAAAGGCAGACGCGCCAGGAGTTGGAACAATTAAATAAAGAATGGTCTCAGGCTAAAGATAAAATGCGCCCGGAGGTAACCGAAGAGGATATCGCTAAAATAGTAGCCCAGTGGACCGGTATACCGATTTTCAGGCTGGAAGAAAAAGAGAGCGAGAAATTACTCAAGATTGAAGAGGAGCTGCATAAGCGCGTCGTAGGGCAGAATGAAGCAATTGAAGCTATCGCGCACGCGGTCAGGCGTTCCCGGGCAGGCATTAAGGATCCGCGCAGGCCCATTGGTTCATTTGTGTTTTTAGGCCCGACCGGCGTAGGCAAAACCCTGCTTGCCCGGGCTCTGGCGGAATTCATGTTTGGAGACGAAGACGCGTTGATACAGCTGGATATGTCGGAGTATATGGAGAAGTTCAATGTTTCGCGTTTAATCGGAGCCCCTCCGGGATACGTCGGATACGAGGAAGGCGGGCAGCTTACCGAGCGTATTAGGCGCAGGCCTTATGCGGTGATACTTCTGGATGAAATCGAAAAAGCGCATCCGGATGTGTTTAATTTATTGCTGCAGGTTTTTGAAGAAGGGCGCCTTACCGATAGCTTCGGCAGAAAGGTTGATTTCCGTAATACGATGATTATCATGACTTCTAATGTTGGAGCCGACTTAATCCGTAAGGCCGGTTCTTTGGGTTTTAAGGCCCAAAAAGAAGATATAACTTACCAGGAAATGAAGGATAAGCTTCTTGAGGCGGTGAAACATACATTTAAGCCGGAGTTCCTGAATCGTATTGACGACATAATAGTTTTCAGGCAGCTTCAAAAAGAAGACCTGCACCGGATTATTGATATTGAAATAGGCCATGTAAGCGACCGGCTTAAGGAGCAAAATATAAAGCTGGAAGTTGACGCAAGCGCAAAGGAATTCCTGATTGATAAAGGTTTTGACCTTGTTTTCGGAGCCCGGCCTTTAAAGAGGACCATACAAAGATTCCTGGAAGATCCGCTTGCTTCGGAGATAATTTCCAAGAAATTCAAGGATGGCTCAGAAGTGAAGGTAACCTGTAAAAACAATGAATTAGCCTTTACCTTATGATTCACGAACTTTTTATTATAATAGGCTCCCGGGTAATTTCCTTTATGTATTTCTTGGGGGGGGTGTGTAATCTGGCCCTGCAAACAGCCTATTTTATTTTTGTCCCGCCCTTTAAAAGGTATCGTATATTCGAACAGGCAAAAAAAGCCGGTTTTGACAGTTTACCAATAGTGGGGTTGGTCTCTTTATTTATCGGTTTTATTTTTGCCCTCCAGACCGCTTATTTTATGCAGCGTATAGGCTCGGAGATTTACATTGCAAGCCTGGTTGCGCTTTCGATCGTCCGCGAATTAGGCCCGGTTATTACGGCGTTGGTTGTTGCAGGCAGAGTCGGGGCTGCTATTACGGCAGAATTGGGCTCCATGCAGGTAACCGAACAGATCGATGCCTTGGAAACCTTATCGAGCAATCCCATAAAATATCTGGTTGTTCCGCGCTTTCTCGCCTTAAGCCTCATGCTTCCGCTATTGACGCTTTATTCCGACGCCATCGGTATTTTGGGAAGCTATATGATCTGCGTATTTAAATTGGGCATATCTTCAAGCATGTATATGCGGGTAACCGCGGAATCGCTTTTTTATAAGGACCTTTTCACCGGTCTGTCCAAGACTGTATTTTTTGGGATGATTATTTCTTTGGTCAGTTGTTACGAAGGGTTTAATGTCGAAGGCGGCGCCGAAGGCGTAGGCAGGGCGACTACGCGTTCGGTAGTTTTTTCTTTTATTATGATTATTATCGCCGATTGTTTCTTTACGGCGCTGTTTTATTTTATATTTCCTTAAGCGAAGGCAAAATATTAAAGGGGAATTGGCTTATGGAGCCTTAAGCGCAGCAGAAGCCAAACGCTAACTTATGATTGAAATAAACGGATTGCATAAATCGCTCGGAAGCCATCGGGTATTAAATGGCGTGCATCTTAAAATAGACAGAGGGACGACCTGTGTGATTATAGGGCGTTCCGGATGCGGTAAATCGGTTTTATTGAAGCACATCGTGGGCATTCTGAAACCGGACAAGGGGAAGGTCATCGTTAATAATCAGGATGTCGGTTCGCTGGAAGAAAAAGACCTGAATCTGTTGCGGCTTAAGATGGGCATGGTTTTTCAGGGAGGGGCATTATTTGATTCCATGACCGTAGGTGAAAACGTCGGGTTTGGCCTTATTGAACACGGCAATGTCCCTCATCGGCAGCTTCTTGAGAGGATTGAATCGTCGTTGGCAATGGTGGGTTTGCATGGAATCGGCAGCCTTATGCCTTCGGAGCTAAGCGGAGGCATGCGCAAGCGCGTGGCTTTAGCGCGCGCGATTTGCATAAAACCGGAAATTATACTGTATGATGAGCCGACTACCGGAGTAGACCCGATTACTGCCGATAGTATAAATGAATTGATAAGAAGCATGCATGATAAACTGAAAGTTACTTCCATTGTCGTTACGCACGATATGAAAAGCGCTTATAAAGTGGCAGATAAAGTCGCTATGTTGTACCAGGGGAGAATTATCGCCGAGGGAACTTCGGAGGAAATCCAGAAAACCAGGAATCCGATAGTCCATCAGTTCATTAACGGGTTGAGTTGCGGCCCGATAACTGAAACATTAGACCGCTATAGGTAAATGGAGGAATGAATTATGATATTTGGAAAAACGAAATTGGAGATGAAAGTCGGTATATTTGTTTTTGTCGGTTTAGTTATACTTGTATTCTTCGTTCTTTCAATAGGCGGAGTTAAGACCTGGGCTTCGGGGTATAAGGTGAATTTCATTTTCAGTTTTGTGAATGGGGTAAAGACCGGCGCGCCGGTAAGGTTTGCCGGAGTCGATTCGGGAGTAGTCAAAAGCATTAAGATTTTTCATGCCCCTAAGAGTTTAGCCGCTAAAGTGCGCGTAACCTGTTGGGTCAATAAAAATGTGAGTATTCCCCTGGATTCCAAGGTCTGGGTAAACACCTTGGGGCTTTTGGGTGAGAAATATATCGAGATAATGCCGGGTAACGATTATAGCAAGTTTCTGGCCGAAGGGGAAGATTTGGCAGGTGAAGATCCTCTGCCCATGAATGATATTATGAAAACCGCCAAAAACATTACGGATAATCTGAATACCGGCATACAAAGGATAATAAATAAAGAGGGGACCGTTGGAAAGTTGTTATATGACGATAAAATATATAACGAGCTTGAAGCGACGATAACCGATATAAGAAAAAATCCCTGGAAATTGTTTTGGAAAACCAAAGAAAGATAACCATGACCCGGATTAAAACTATATTTGCCTGTCAAAATTGCGGCTATCAGTCTCCCAAATGGCTGGGCAGATGTCCGGATTGTCAAAGCTGGAATTCATTTGTCGAGGAAGATTATAACGCGCCTGTTTCCGGCATAAAAGAACGCAGCGCTTTGTATAAAGATGAGCCGGTGCTGCTTAAAGATGTGGAAGCCAGAGAGGAAGAGCGTCTTAAAACCGGGATTCTGGAACTGGATAGGGTTTTAGGAGGCGGGATAGTCAGCGGTTCGGTCATTTTAATCGGCGGAGATCCCGGGGTAGGCAAGTCTACCATATCCTTGCAGGTTTCCAATCAATTGACAAAACAGGGTCTAAAAGTTCTTTATGTAAGCGGCGAAGAGAGCGTGCACCAGACAAAATTAAGGGCTAAACGTTTGGGGTCGCATGAGTCTGACCGGCTCTACATAGTGAATCAGACCGATTTATCTTTGATTGTCGAATATATTAAAAAGCTTAAGCCGGAAGTCGTGATTATTGATTCTATTCAGGTTATTTTTGATCCCGGAATCAGTTCATCAAGCGGAAGCGTAAGCCAGGTGCGTGAATGCTCCGGAATGCTAACACAGCTGGCTAAAACCACAGGAACTTCGATTTTCATTATAGGCCATGTTACCAAGGAAGGCACTCTTGCGGGCCCCAGAGTTTTAGAACATATAGTAGATACGGTTTTATATTTTGAGGGGGACAGGTTTTCTATCTATCGGATTTTACGCGCGGTGAAAAACAGGTTTGGCTCGACTAATGAAATCGGAGTATTTGAAATGAGCGCCCGGGGTTTATCCGAAGTAAATAATCCTTCGGAGATATTTCTGTCCGAGAGGCCGCAAGGGGTAACAGGTTCGGTAGTTACTTCGATACTTGAAGGCTCGCGCCCTCTCCTGGTTGAAATGCAGTCTTTGGTGAGCCGTTCCGGTTTCGGATATGCCCGCAGGCGCGCGCAAGGATTTGATTCCAACCGTTTAAGCCTTTTAGTCGCGGTTTTGGAAAAGAGGATTGGATTGGCGCTTGAAGCCGAAGATATCTTTGTTAATGTGGCCGGAGGCATAAAGGTAGAAGATCCGGCCGCAGATTTGGCCTTATCTGCCGCTGTGGCGTCAGCCTTTCGGGAACAGGTTGTTATGCCGGCAACCTTAATTTTGGGAGAGGTGGGTTTAAGCGGCGAGATCCGGAGTATTTCTCAAATTATGCTGCGTGTAAACGAAGCGGAAAAGTTAGGCTTTAAGCATTGCATACTCCCAAAGAATAATTACAATAATTTCAAAGATTATAAGGGAAGTATTGAATTGATTCCGGTTATGAATTTAAAAGAGGCTTTGGATATCGCCTTAAACCGCCAGATGGCGCCTTGCGGCAAGGACGGAGGAAGATGATGAACTTATTGTTCGTGCGTATCCTGTTTTTATTTGCCGGCGCGGTTGTCGGTTATCAGGTTGGGGGTACAGCCGGCGCTTTTATCGCAGGACTAAGCGCTTTGGTAATAATTCTCCTGGAAGCAGGTTTGCGTAAAGTTTCGGTGAGCGGTTTGTCGAGCGCGGTTTTCGGGTTGATTTTGGGTTTGATTACGGCTAAACTCGTAGGGGATGCTTTTAGTATTATGCCTATTGCGCCCGATACGCTGGCATTTGTCAGGGCAATCCTGACTTTGATATTTTGTTATCTGGGGATGATTATGGCTTTGCGCGGGAAAGATGAATTCAGCGTAATTATTCCTTATGTGCGCCTGCGGCGCCAGGATCAAGCCGAAAATATCGTGCTTCTTGATACAAGCGTAATCGTAGATGGAAGGGTAGTCGATATATGCAAAACCAAATTTCTGTCCGGCAAGATCATTATTCCTAAGTTTGTTTTGAGAGAGCTTCAGCAGATAGCGGATTCGACCGATTCAATCAAGCGCCAGAGAGGCAGGCGGGGCTTGGAGACTTTACATACGATACAGACAGAATCAGGCCTGGATATAGTCATACACGAGGGGGATTTCCCCGAGACTCCTGAAGTTGACGCAAAATTAGTAAAGCTGGCCAAGCTTTTGGAAGCAAAAATCCTTACGGTTGATTTTAATCTGAACCGGGTAGCGACTATTCAGGGAATCAAGGTTTTGAATATAAATGAACTGGCCAATGCGCTTAAGCCGGTAGTTTTTCCCGGCGAACAAATGCAAATCAAATTAATCAAGGAAGGTAAAGAGCATAATCAGGCCGTGGGTTATCTTGATGACGGAACGATGGTAGTTGTGGAAGAAGCGCGCAGGTCAATCGGGCAGGAAGTAAAGGTTATTGTGACCTCCGTGCTTCAGACGCAGGCCGGCAGGATGATTTTTACCAAGATAGAGCGATAAAATGCATATTAGCGCGATAGTGGTTGCTGCCGGAAAAAGTAAAAGGTTTAAGGGGAAGATTTCCAAAGTAATTCTTAAGCTTGGTTCTAAGCCGGTTGTCGCTTACTCGTTGGGTGTTTTGGATAATCACCCCATGATAAATGAAATTGTAGTTGTGGGTAATTCCGGCAATATTGAAGATTTGCGCGCAATCATCAGGAATAATAGAATCCGCAAGGCTGCTAAAGTTGTTTTGGGGGGGGAAGAGCGCAAGGATTCTGTGGCGCAGGGTTTAAAGGTAATCAACCCAAAAGCGGACTTCGTGTTAATCCATGACGCAGCCAGGCCGTTTATTACGAGCGGTTTGGTTACCTTGGTGATAAACGAAGCAAGGAAATCGAAAGCAGCGATTGCCGGAGTTCCCGTAAAATCGACAATCAAGATGGTCAAAAGCTGCAATGTTGAAAAAACTATCGATAGAAATAACTTGTGGGAAGTGCAGACCCCGCAGGTTTTTGAAAAGGATTTGATTATTAAAGCTTACGGGAAGTTCGGGCATCAGAATGTTACTGATGACGCGGCGCTGGTGGAAAAATCCGGTAAAAAAGTAAAAATGGTTCTGGGTGAGCAGAGGAATATTAAAATAACCAGCCCGGAAGATTTGATAATCGCTAAAGGCCTGGTAAAATCATGGAAACCCGCATAGGTTTAGGTTATGATCTTCACCGGCTGGTTGAAGGCCGTAAATTATTCATTGGAGGCGTTGAGATTCCCTATATCAAGGGTTTAGGCGGGCACTCGGACGCTGATTGCCTGATCCATGCGGTTTGCGACGCTCTTTTAGGCGCAATTTCCGGGGCAGATATAGGAGAGCTTTTTCCCGATTCTGATCCTCGATACCGGGGGGTTTCCAGCTCCGAGTTGCTGAAGACAGTTATGGATTTGGTCCGTAAGAAGGGGTATAAGATTTCCAACGTCGATACCATTATTATCGCGGAAGAACCAAAGATGTCGCCGTTTAAGGATGAAATTCGGGAATCGTTGAGCAAGATTATGGGAATAGATAAAGATCGTGTTGGCGTTAAAGCCAAAACAAATGAAGGTTTGGGCGAATTAGGCAGAAAAGAAGGGATTGCCTCTTTTGCTACGGTTTTAATCCAGAAGGAGCGCTAATTATGATTTGCCTTATGCAGATATTATTATTGATTTTACTTTTAATCATTATCAAGAATATTCTAATCTCGGTTTTTTTCTACAACGAGATAAAAATCGCTCAGCAAAAAGACCCGGCTGCCAAAAGTTTTGTGGAGATTCTGCTTTTATACCAGGGTTTGCACGCTTTGGTTGCCTACCGCGCAGGGAATTTCTTTTACAGGATGCGGTTTTTCTTTTTAGCCCGGTTTATTTCACAGCTTGCGCGTTGGGCTACCGGTATTGAAATCCACCCCGGGGCTAAAATCGGCAAAGGGTTGTTTATCGACCATGGAATGGGGGTAGTAGTGGGCGAAACCGCGGTTATCGGCGATAATGTGCTTTTGTATCAAGGCGTAACCTTAGGCGGCACCGGACTTGAAAAAGGTAAACGCCATCCGACTATCGGCAATAATGTGGTTATCGGCGGGGGGGCAAAAGTTTTGGGTAATATTACCATCGGAGATAATTCTTATATTGGGGCAAACGCAGTGGTGATAAAAGATGTTCCGCCAAATTCTACGGTTGTGGGTGTGCCGGGCAGGATTACCAAGCAGGAAGGGAAAAAGATAGATATAAGCTTGGATCATATCCATGTGCTTGATCCGATAATGCAGCTGATAGATGATTTAGAGAAGAGAGTTGAGAATATAGAAAAAAATAAACCATAGTTTAATGTCAAATGACTAAATTCAAAGCACAAAATAAATTCAAAGCCCAAATGTCAAATCGTGAAACAAACATTTCGCTGTTTGGATTTTGTAATTTTAATTTATTTTGAATTTTGCGCTTTGTTATTTGTCATTAAGGCTTTACCTTTAGTTTATGGCAATTCATATATATAATTCCTTATCCCGCCAGAAAGAGGAACTCGTTTCCTTAAAGCCAAAAGAGATCAAGATGTATGTCTGCGGCCCGACGGTTTACGATGAGCCGCATATAGGACATGCCCGCAGCGCCTATATTTTCGATGTTATCCGGCGTTACCTGGTTTATAAAGGTTATAAGGTTAAATTTGTCCGTAATGTTACCGATGTGGACGATAAAATAATCGATAAAGCCAAAAAAGAACTTCCCGGAGAAGACCTGAATTCAGCTTTTAAGAAAGTAGCTGAAAAATATCTTAATTCTTACCATCAGGCGCTAACCAGCTTGGGCATTGGCGTTGATCAGGATAAGATCTCAGAGCCAAAGGCTAGCGAATATATCCCTAAAATGATCAAGTTTATACAGGGTTTGATTGGTAAGGGCGCAGCTTACGCCCAAGGCGGAGATGTTTATTTTGATATTACGAAAGCTAAGGGTTACGGAAAATTATCCAACCAGTCGCTGGAAAAAATGGAATCCGGAGCAAGGGTTGCTCCGAATGAGAATAAGCGTAATCCTCTGGATTTCGCGCTCTGGAAAACAGCTAAAGAAAATGAGCCTTCCTGGGATAGCCCTTGGGGAAAAGGGAGGCCTGGCTGGCACATTGAGTGTTCAGTAATGAGTTCGGATATTTTAGGAGATCAGTTCGATATTCACGGCGGAGGAATTGATCTAATTTTTCCCCATCATGAAAATGAGATCGCGCAGTCTGAGGCAGCCGGTGAAAAATTCGCCAAATACTGGATTCATCACGGCTTGCTTACCATCAACGGCCAAAAAATGGCTAAGTCATTGGGGAATTTCATAACGGTTCAGGGATTCCTGGATAAATACAAGAATCCGGATTTATTGAAATTATTATTTCTTTCTACCCACTATTCGCATCCGGTTGATTATACCGAAGAGAAGATTCAGGAAGCAAGGCAGTCGCTTGAGAGAATTTCGATCCTCTTGGAAAGAATCGCAAGCCGCAAACTAAAAGCCGCAAGTAAAGCCGTTAAAGAGATAGATGAAATTAAGAATAAGTTTATCGGAGTAATGGACGATGATTTCAATACGCCGCAGGCCTTGGCTTGCGTATTCGAGTTAGTGAATCTTGTAAATAAGAATATCGATAACGATGAATTTGTTTCCAGCGGTAAATCGCTATTATTGGAATTAGCCGGCATATTGGGTTTAAGGCTTGAAAAATCGCAAGGCGAATTGGCTGCTGAAGAAAAAGCTTTGATTAATAGGAGGAATGCTGCCAAAAAAGAAAGAAATTTTACCGAAGCTGATAAACTGCGTAAAGAATTGGAAGCTTTAGGTATTATCCTGGAAGATACTAAAGACGGCACCTCCTGGCGCAGGAAGTTATGAAAGGTAAATTTATTACATTTGAAGGTTCGGAAGGATGCGGCAAGAGCACGCAGTCGCGCCTGCTTTTCGAGTTTCTTAAAGCTAAAGGCAAGCGGGTGATTTATCTGCGCGAGCCGGGCGCCACCAAAATCAGCGAGAAGATCCGCGATATCCTGCTGGATGCCAAAAATCAGGGAATTGTTCCGGAAACTGAAATGCTGCTTTATATGGCTGCCCGGGCGCAAATTGTTGCCGAGGTCATCAAGCCCGCGTTAAAAAAAGGAATAAATGTTATCTGTGATAGATTTTTGGATTCAACCCTTGCTTATCAAGGATACGGCTTAGGCATGGATATTGATTTAATCAAAAAGGTCGGCAAATTTACTACCGGAGGCATTACTCCGGATTTGACTTTGTTTTTAGATTTAGCGGTTAAACGCGGGCTTAAACACAGGGAAGCCTGCCTTGACCGGATCGAAATGCGTTCGGTTAAATACCATTTGCGTGTGCGTAATGGTTATCTGAAATTAGCCAAGCAAGAACCTAAACGGATAAAAGTGGTTAAGGTTGAGAAAGACAAGGCCGAAACTCAAGCCAGCATTAGAGGCCTGGTGCAAAAATATGTCTTTTAGCGCGATTAAAGGATTGGACAAGCCCATAGGAATACTTAAAGCCTGCATCGGCAATTCCCGGCTTGAGGCGGGGTATCTATTTACCGGCCCGGAAGGTATAGGTAAGAGGCAGGTAGCCTTGGCTTTAGCCAAGAAATTGAATTGCCTTGAAGATAAAGCAGATGCCTGCGGGCATTGTTCATCCTGTATAAAAATTGGGAGCAACCAGCATCCGGATGTGCACATAATTTCGGATGATGGGTTGCAGATAAAAATAGACATGATCCGCCAGCTGCAGAAAGAAATGAGCTTGAGGGCTTATGAAGGCAAGTTTAAAATATTCATCGTCGATAACGCCCATAATCTTACTGCCGAAGCGTCCAATTCGTTATTGAAGGTTCTGGAAGAGCCTTCTAAAGGAAGCCTAATCGTTTTAATCAGCGATAAGCCGGGTTTGCTTTTTAAGACAGTTGTGTCTAGATGCAAGGTTGTGAGATTCTCTCCTCTTAAAAGGCAGGATTTGGAAGAGATTTTAAAAAGAGATTACAAGCTGGATGCCGGCTATGCCCATTTCCTGGCGTATTTTTCCGAGGGAAGGCTGGGCCGGGCGCTCAAACTAAAAGAAGAAGATATAATTATTAAGAAAAACAATCTTATTGATAAATTTGTTTTATCTTCCAAACCGGATGCTGAAGGTTTGGCTTCGGCGGCCCGCGCGGAAGTCCGCGATTCTTTGAATCTATTGGCTACCTGGTTTAGGGATATATATATGCTCAAGGCGGGCATGGCGCAGGAAGAGTTGATTAATTCCGACCGCAAGATAGAATTGGCGCAATCGGCCTCCAGGTTATCATTTTTGGATCTAGACGCCATATTCATGAATATAACCAGCGCGGTCAGTTATCTAGAGCAGAATGTCAACATACGATTATTGCTTTATAACTTGAGGATGGAACTATGGAAGGGTTAATTTATGTCAGGTTAAGGGATTCAGGGCAAGTCTTTGCCTATAATGCTGCGGGTTTCAATGTGAAAGAAGGGGATTATGTGATTATCGAACATGACCGTGGACAGGACTATGGACAGATTGTGCCATCCTGTGCTGCCTGCGGCAAGGAGGAAAACCGCTGTTGTAAAGATAGCCAGTCCGATCAAGATTCCGGCGGGAAAGAAGCTCCCAAAAAAATATTGCGTATTGCAAAAGAGGCGGATATTAAACAAATCGAAGATAACCGCTTAAAAGTGAAGGAGGTTTTTAGTTCTTGCGTTAAGAAAATCGGAGAACATAAGCTGGATATGAAACTTGTGCAGGCGGAATATTCTTTTGACCGTTCGAAGATAGTATTCTATTTTACCGCCAACGGCAGGGTTGATTTCAGGAATCTGGTTAAAGACCTGGCCAAGATGTTTAAGGCCAGAATTGAGCTTAGGCAGATTGGCGTGCGCGATGAGACAAGGCTTTTTGGCGGATTCGGGCCTTGCGGAAGAGAGCTTTGTTGTGCTAAATTCTTAAAGGATTTTGAACCGGTTACCATAAAAATGGCTAAAGAAGAGGGGCTTCCTTTAAACCCGCCAAAGATCTCCGGGATATGCGGAAGGCTGATGTGCTGCCTTTCTTTCGAATATGAAAGTTACAAATTACTTGCTAAAGGGCTTCCCCGCGAAGGAGAGCATGTAAATACACCGAAGGGCAAAGGCAGGATTATGAGTATTAATGTCTTTAGCCGCGTTGCGTCGGTCCAGCTTGAAGACGGGACCTGGATAACGGTAAGTTACAAAAATGACAAATGACAAAATCCAAAATGAACAATAACCAAATCCCAAATCCGAATAAAATCTCAATGATTCAATATTCCAATTGGAACTTGGGATTTAATTTAACTTTACTATGGCTGAGAAATTCTATATAACTACCCCGCTTTATTATGTGAATGCGCCTGCGCATATAGGACATTCCTATACGACAATTGCCGCCGATACATTGGCCCGTTATATGCGTAAGGTTCTAGGAGAGGAAAATGTCTGGTTTCTTACGGGAACCGACGAGCATGGCCAGAAAATCCAAAGGGCTGCGGATAACGCGCAACTAACCCCGCAGGTTTTCGCGGATAAGATTGTTGAAAGTTTTAAAGATCTCTGGAAGGCATTGGATATTTCTTATAATTATTTTATCCGCACTACTGACAAACAGCATGTTGATACTGTGCAAAGGGTGCTGGATATCCTCAACAAGAACGGTGATATTTACGAGGACAAATATGTCGGGTTGTATTGTACGCCTTGCGAGAGGTTTTGGCTGGAATCGCAGGCAGCCGAAGGTAAATGCCCGGATTGCCGCAGGCCGGTAGAAAGCATCTCGGAGACCAACTATTTTTTTAAGCTGTCCAGATATCAGGATTGGCTGTTAGGGTATTTAAATCAAAATCCGGGATTCATCAAGCCTCAAAGCCGGTATGAAGAGACCTTGAGTTTCCTTGAGTTGAATAAATTGAATGATTTGTGTATTTCCCGCCCCAAGGAGCGCCTTAACTGGGGAATACCTTTGCCATTTGCCCCTGACCACGTAACCTATGTCTGGTTTGACGCACTTGTCAATTACATAAGCGCCGTAGGAGAGTTTGATGAAAATGGTAAATATCAATCTAAATGGTGGCCTGCTGATTTGCATTTAATGGCCAAGGATATATTAAGGCAGCATACCGTGTATTGGCCGATTATGCTGCACGCTTTAGGCATCGTTCTGCCAAAGAGGGTTTTTGCTCATGGCTGGTGGTTGATTAATGAAGATAAGATGTCTAAATCTCGCGGTAATGTAGTTAATCCTCTGGAAATGGTAAAAAAATACGGACTAGACGCCTATAGGTATTTTCTTTTACGCGACGTGCCTTTTGGCCTGGATGGGAATTTTTCCGAGGAGTCCATAATCAAACGTTATAACGGAGATTTGGCTAATGATTTGGGTAACTTGGTGTATAGGACTTTGACAATGGTTGAAAAATATTTCGGGGGCAATATACCGGACGTTAATTATGAAAGCGTCAAAGATAATAAGCAGGTTTCCGGTATATTGACTAAAATCGAGCAGCTGGATTACCGGGTATCCTTTGGCCTAAACGAGCAAAATTTCGGCTTGGCCCTGGAGTCTGTCTGGGAATTGATAGGCATGGCGAATAAATATGTTGAAGAAACCAAGCCCTGGAATCTGGCGAAAGAGAAGAAGGAAGAAGAGCTAAAGGTGTTTATTCGTCTTTTGGCGGATGTAATCAGAAAAGTCGCTTCCGAGTTAGAAGTATTCATGCCGGAAACTGCCCGTTTGATCAAGGAGCAGATTGGAGGCAGTTCGATTAAGAAAGGCGCTCCGTTATTCCCCCGCCTGCTTGTCCGGCAGGCAGGTATCGAAACAAAAGAAAAATAATTTATGTTAGTCGACACTCACTGTCATTTGGATTTCCCGGAATACGATCAAGACAGGGAAGAAGTAATTAAGCGGGCCAAAGATCAGGGCGTGGAATATGTTATTGATATAGGTTCAAGCCTGCAAGGATCACGCAGGGCTCTGGAATTAGCTCAAAAATACGAGTCAATCTACGCTACAGCCGGAATTCATCCCCATGAGGCCGATAGTTTTACTCCTGAAGCAGAAAAAGAGATAAGAAGCCTTGCTAAAGACAGGAAAGTTGTTGGGATAGGAGAAATTGGTTTGGATTATTTTAAGAATTTCTCTCTGCCCCGCAATCAACTGTCTTTATTTACGCAGATGTTAAAATTGGCAAAAGATTTAAACCTTCCGATAGTCGTTCATACAAGAGAAGCTCAAAGCGATACTCTTAAAATCTTAAAAGAGGCAATGCCGATTAAAGCGGTTGTGCATTGTTTTTCGGGGGATAAGAATTTTTTGCAAGAATGTTTAGACTTGGGATTCCTGATTTCATTTACCTGCAATGTAACGTATAAGAAGGCCGAAAATTTAAGAGATATAATCAGGGCGACTCCTTCGAACAGCATATTATTGGAAACCGACGCGCCTTATTTGTCCCCTGA
>JAQUOO010000022.1 GCA_028717055.1 Candidatus Omnitrophota bacterium
GCAATGTGGGGATTGGGACGACTTCGCCGACGGCAAAACTTCACATGGGAGGAACAGCGGGAACCGATGGGATTCGCTTTCCCGATGGCACTCTGCAGACTACTGCGGCGAGCCTGAAGAGTTATGACAGCGGATGGTTTGCGGTATCGGCATCTAATACATATACAGTAACTCATAATCTAGGAACGACAAAACTCTTGGCTACCGTATGGTTTGCTCAATACAGCGACGGTTCAGGATGGTGTGTGGTGCAGGGGGCGCAAGGCACTCCTGATGGAAGATATCATTGTATGATTGTTGCATTAAGTAGCACGACAGCAACTATAAGAGCTGCTCAATTCCTTGCAGTATTTTATACTGCAAGCGGCTCAATTGTAGCCCCCACTTCGGGATATTGCCGTGTTATTTTAGTAGCTTTATAATGAGGAGAAACTGGAAATGGAGTTAGAGTTATTTTTTTAGCCTTTCCTGCCTTTAGCTTGGTTCTAGCCATCCAGATTAGACAATAAAAAAGTTGCTACAGCCTGCCTTATATGCTACAATACACTACCTTTTGGACAGAGTCTGCCTACCGGCAGTTAGGGAATAAAATATGAGAGATTATTTAAAGTTACTGAAGTTTATCAAGCCGTATTCAGGAATGTTTTTTCTGGCCTGCGTCTGTATGGTTTTTTCTGCCATATTCGACGGCGTGTCCTTGGCGATGATGGTTCCTTTGGCTGATAAGGTTCTTACCAATAAGCAGATAATCGTTCCCGTAAAGTTGCCCGATTTCTTGGCTGGTTTTGTGAATATGGTTAATAGCATTGAGCCCGTGGCGCTTTTGAATTATATGGCCATAGGGATTGTCGTTCTTTTTATACTTAAGGGATTTTTCAATTTCTGGCAGAGTTATCTTATGTCCGATATCGGACAGCGTATTGTCCGGGACATAAAAGCCAAGCTTTACGCCAAATTTCAGTCGCTCTCGCTGGATTATTTCACCCATAAGCGCGGCGGAGAAATGATTTCGCGGATCACTAACGATGTGAAAATGGTGGAGAATGCGGTTTCCTACGGGTCTACGGATATTGTTTACCAGGGCGCGCAGGTGCTCATATTCTTTTCCCTGACTTTTTTCATTTATGCTAAATTCGTTGTTTTTATTGTGCCGCCTCTGGCGATTTTGGGTTACTTAATCGCTGTTGTAGGGAAAAAGCTTAGGAAATTATCCAAGACTTCGCAGGAAAAGATGGCGGATACTAACTCCATACTCTATGAGACGATTATCGGCGCAAGAATAGTCAAAGGATTCAATATGGAGGAGCATGAAATACAGAAATTTAATAAGGTAAATCACGATTATTACCGTGTTTCCATGAAATCAATCAAACGTATGCTTCTTTTGAGCCCGGCTACGGAAATTTTAGGCTGTATTGCCGGGGTAATCATATTTTTCTTAGGAGGCAGGGAAGTCATTGCCGGAAAGATTTCATTCGGCGTATTCGGTTTATTTCTCGGTTCGCTTTTGTCGACGATACGGCCTTTCAAGAAGTTAAGCCAGGTTAATTCTCTGAATGAGCAGGCCGCCGCAGCCAGCCAGCGTATTTACGAAGTCCTGGAAACCGAACCTACTGTGGTTGAATCGCCTCAGGCCCGCGAACTGGCCGGGTTTAAGAATAAAATTGTTTTTAGCGACGTATGGTTTAGCTACGGAGATAATCAGGTATTAAAAGGCATAAATCTGGATGTTCCATACGGTTCGGTTTTGGCTATTGTCGGCCCCAGCGGCACAGGCAAGACCACGCTTTTAGATTTAATTCCGCGTTTTTATGACCCCAAGCAGGGCAGGATTATGATTGATGGCGTGGATATAAAAGAGGTGGCGTTAAAGTCTTTACGCCGGCAGGTCGGTATAGTTACTCAGGAAACCATACTTTTTAATGATACTATTAAAGCCAATATCGCTTATGGCAGGCCCGGAGCTTCCGACGATGAAATTAAGCAGGCCGCCCGGCAGGCAAGCGCCCATGATTTTATCAGCCATCTTCCTTGCGGTTATGATACGGTTATTGGAGACAGGGGGATGCGGATTTCAGGGGGAGAACGCCAAAGGATTGCCATAGCCCGCGCGCTGCTTAAGAACCCTCCTATCTTGATACTTGATGAAGCGACTTCCCAGTTGGATTCGGAGTCGGAAAGAATAGTCCAGGATGCTTTGGACCGGCTTATTCAGGGGCGCACGGTTTTTGTAATCGCCCACAGGCTTTCTACCGTAATAAACGCCAATAAAATAGTAGTGTTGGATAAAGGAGCCATTGCCGAAACAGGGACTCATGGAGAGCTCTTAAAAAGGGATGGTTTATATAAAAAGCTTTATTTGATGCAAGAATTACGAAAATAGTTGCAATTTTGCATAAATTTGTTAAAATAATAGAATTAAACTGTTTCCGGGAGCCATCGGACAGGCGATATCAACAATATAAAAGGGGGAAGTTAACGTGCCATCAGATTTAATAAAACAATTGTTAGAGGCAGGGGTGCATTTTGGGCACCAGACTAAACGCTGGAATCCAAAAATGAAGAAATTTATCTTTGGTTCAAGGAGCGGAATCTATATTATCGACCTTGAGAAAACCGAAGAATGTATAAATAAAGCCAGGGATTTCCTGCTGGATATAACTTCAAAAGGCGAATATGTGCTTTTTGTGGGGACTAAAAAACAGGCGCAAGAGGTTATGCTGGAGGAAGCCAAGCGTTCGGGAATGTATTACGTGGCTGATCGCTGGCCAGGAGGGCTTTTGACGAATTTTTCGACTATCAAAAAGAGTATCAATCGTTTAAAAGAAATAGAAAGGATGCGCGAGGACGGAACTTTCGCTAAACTTACCAAAAAGGAAGTTGCGCGCCTTGAAAAAGAATTGGCAAAGTTGAATAAGAATTTTTCCGGGATTGTCCTTATGGAGCGTATGCCCAAGGCTGTTTTTGTGATAGATACAAGCAAAGAAGAGACGGCGGTAAAAGAGGCCAGGCGCCTGGGAATACCCATCGTGGCCCTTATCGATACTAATTCTAACCCGGATTTGGTCGATTATCCCATTCCCGGCAATGACGATGCCACCAAGTCCATTAAGGCCGTGGTTAATATCATTACAGATACGATTATCGAAGGCAGGAAGAAATTCCTTTCTTATATGGCTCAAGAAGGCGTAAAGATTAAAGAAGAGGCAGGCAAGGCGGAAGAAGCGGTATTGCTGCCGGAAGAAGAGATTAAAATAAAAGAAATCGAAGAGATTGTGGAAACAGCCGAACCTGTTGACGATGACGTTAAATCCGTAAAAAAGGGGCATGTCAAGCCGGCTATAGATACAAAAGGCAAGGGTAAAAGAAAAGTTTAATGTTGGTTCTGTTGCTGTTTGCGGACTAAGTTATTTAAAAGAAAAGAGGAGATAGAAGTGAAGATATCGGTAGAGTTAATTAAAGAATTGAGAGAGATTACTTCTTCAAGCGTGGCTCACTGCAAGAAAGCCCTTGAAGATGCAAAAGGTGATATCAAGAAAGCGGCAGAATTGTTACGCAAGCAAGGTTTAGAGATCGCCGCCAAAAAACAGTCCCGCGCCGCTAAAGAAGGAAGAATAGAGGCGTATGTGCATCATGGCAATAAGGTGGGCGTTTTGCTTGAGGTTGACTGTGAGTCGGATTTTGTCGCCAAGAATGAAGATTTCATCCGTTTCACCAAAGATTTGGCTATGCATATAACCGCGACTAGCCCTTTGTATATAAAGAAAGAAGATGTGCCGGCTGAAGTTGTTGAACACGAGAAGAACAAGGAAGATTTCTATAAAAATCATTGTTTGATGGAGCAGCCTTTTGTTAAAGATCCCTCTGTTGCGATAAAAGATTATTTAGGCAGCATTGTGGCCAAGATCGGCGAGAATATCGTTGTGCGCAGATTTATGCGGTTTAAGGTCGGCGAATAATACCAATGGGTTCAGTTTATAAGAGGATAGTCCTTAAGTTAAGCGGGGAAGCCCTTCAGGGAAGAAAAACCCATGGAATAGACCAGCAGGTTTTAATATCCATTTCCCGTCAGATAAAAGAAATCCGCGATTTGAAAGTGGATGTGGCAGTGGTTTTGGGCGCCGGAAACATCTTCCGGGGGCAGGAGAATACGGGTTCGCGCGGCCTGGATATGGATAGGTCTGTCGCCGATTACATGGGAATGCTGGCTACCGTTATTAACGGGTTGGCTTTGCAGGATTCGCTGGAAAAAGCGGGAGTCCCCACCCGGGTTATGACCGCGATTGAAATGGAACGCATCGCCGAGCCCTATATCAGAAGGCGGGCCATACGCCATTTAGAGAAGGGAAGAGTAGTTATATTTGTTGCGGGGACGGGCAATCCTTATTTTACTACCGATACGGCGGCGGCGCTTAGGGCAATGGAAATTAATGCTGATGCGATACTTAAGGCGACTCAGGTAGACGGAGTTTATTCGGCAGATCCTTTGAAAGTTAAGAACGCTAAGAAATTCGCGCAGTTAAAATATATTGACGTTCTCAAAAAAGGGTTAAAGGTTATGGACGCTACCGCGATTAGCCTGTGTATGGACAATAAGCTTCCCATTGTAGTATTTAGTTTAGCGACAAAGGGGAATATCAAGCGCGTAGTAATGGGCGAGAGAATAGGGACGGTAGTTAGTTAGGCTAAATAAAAAACTGAATTACTAAAGTAAAAGTAAAAAGTTGAATGTCAAATGACAAAATTAAAAATCTAAAATAAATCCAAAATCCAAATATTAAAACCAAGGTTTTGTCATTTAAGTTTATTTTTGGATTTTAAGTTTTGACCTTTGGTATTAACAGTTTTGTTTCTTAATTAACGTAACAAATGGGAGGTAGCAATGACTACCAGGGAAATATTACATAGCACCGAAGAAAAAATGAAGAAGGCCTTTGAGTCGGTAACCCGAGAGTTTTTAGAAATCCGCACCGGCAGGGCCAGTCCCGCATTGGTCGAGGGTCTGCATATCGATTATTATGGCACTCCCACTCTGCTTAAGCAGTTGGCTTCAATCTCTTCGGCTGACGCGCATTTGTTGGTAATTCAACCTTGGGATGTATCTGCTATCGTTGAGATCGAGAAGGCGATATTGAAATCCAATTTAGGCGTAAATCCTTCTAACGATGGGAAAGTGGTCAGATTATCCTTTCCGCAGCTATCTAAAGAGAGACGCCAGGAATTAGCCAAAGAAATCCATAAAATGGCGGAGAACGGCAGGATATCTTTAAGGACAATAAGGCGCGATGCCAAGGAGCATATTGAAAAGCTGGAGAAAGACAAAGTAATTCCTGAAGACGATAAGTTTCGTAGCGTAGATGAGCTGCAGAAACTAGTGGATAGATATATTGGTAAAGTCGACGAGCTTTTAAGGAATAAAGAGAAAGAAGTATTGGAATTCTAGATTTGGGCCTCTAGCTCATCCGGTAGAGCAGCGGCTTTTTAAGCCGCGTGTGCCGAGTTCGAGTCTCGGGAGGCTCATTAAATTCAGTATATAGCAGTTAGGCAGTACGCAGGGAAGAGCGGATATATAGCCGGGCGGATGGCGGAATTGGCATACGCGATAGCCTTAGGAGCTATTGGGGCAACCCTTGGAGGTTCAAATCCTCTTCCGCCCACTTGTAATAAAATCAAAAGTAAGAAGTTTAATGACAAATGACAAAATCCAAAATTCAAAATAAATCCAAAATCCCAATGTCAAATATCAAAACAAATATTTTTTCATTGGTATTTGTCATTTAAATTTATTTTGAATTTTGGGCTTTGGCATTTGAATTTGAGTTTCAAAAATGCGGGAGTAGCTCAGCTGGTAGAGCGCAACCTTGCCAAGGTTGATGTCACGGGTCCGAATCCCGCCTCCCGCTCCAACATCGATATAGCATACAATTTGAAAGGAGTATCGTTATGCAAGTTATGGAATTTTTATCCAAGAAAGCCATTATCACCGATATTCAATCTACTAAGAAAGAAGATGTTATTAAAGAGCTAGTCGATTCTCTTATAGCCGCCGGCGATATAGAAAAACGTTGTCGTGGTAAGCTCATTGAATCACTTATGGCCAGGGAAGCTCTTGGTTCGACCGCTATCGGCCAGGGTATTGCGATCCCGCATGCAAAATCTGACTGCGTGGAGAAACTGGTTGCCGCATTCGGACTCTCCAAAAAAGGAGTAGACTTTGATTCTTTGGACGGTGAGTTGGCTTATATTTTCTTTCTCTTGGTTGCCCCTCAGGATTCTGCTGGACCGCACTTGAAGGCCTTGGCTCGCATCTCCCGGCTCCTTAAGGACAAATACTTCCGCGATACTTTGCGCAGTTGCGAAGACGATAAAGCTGTTATTAAAATTATCTCTCAGGAAGACGAAAAAAAGATATAATAGCCTTTCGCCGCCATTAACAGAGAAGCATAAATATGACTAAGAAGATTCATAGCATGCTTAAATGGTTTTATCCCGGCATAGGGCTTAAGCGTTGGATTGGTTTAAGTTTTTTCGGAGTTTTGTTATTGATTTTTGCCGCCAGCCATCTGCGCGCCGAAGAATTTTTGGGTATCCAGATTTTGGATTCGGTAATTCTATTCTCCGGAATTATAATTTTGATCCTTGGCATAAAGCGCCTTATGCGTTCTTTCATTGCTGCATTCGTGCCTTCTTCCAGAGGCATTGAGCTTTTTGATATAATTTATCAAAATAAGCAGCTTTCGCGCGGCCCTAAAATGGTAGTTATCGGAGGCGGGACAGGCCTTTCAGTCCTCTTGAGCGGCTTAAAGCAATTTACTACTAATCTGTCGGCAATAGTTACCGTCGCCGATGACGGAGGATCAAGCGGGAGGATCAGGGAGGAATTCGATATGCTTCCTCCCGGGGATATTCGTAACTGCCTCGTAGCCTTAGCCGATGCCCCGGTATTGATGCGGGATTTATTCCAATTCCGTTTCGATACCAATTCTGCGTTATCGGGTCATAGTTTCGGGAATCTTTTTATAACGGTAATGACGCAGTTAACCGGCGACTTTGAGAAAGCTATTAAAGAAACTAGCAAGGTTTTGGCTCTTAGGGGCCAAGTTATCCCGTCAACTTTGAACAAAGTGGTTTTAGTCGCCGAGCATAAAGACGGTTCAACTACGGTAGGCGAAAACAAGATCCCTAAAACCCATCGTTCGATAAATAAAGTTTACCTGAATCCGGAGCAATCGCAAGCTACGCCTGATGCAATCAAGGCGATAGAAGAAGCCCAGATAATTGTCTTAGGCCCCGGTTCTTTATATACAAGTATTATTCCCAATTTGTTAATCCGGGAGATTACCGAAGCTGTCAGTTCTTCGCAGGCTCTTAAAGTTTATGTGTGCAATGCGATGACCCAGCCGGGAGAGACTGACGGTTTTAGCGCTTCGAAACATGTTGAAGTTTTAGTCGGGCATTCTCATCCGCGCATCATCGATTATTGCGTTGTGAATACGGGCGAGATACCTCAAAGCATACTCAAGCGTTACGCCCAGCAGGGTTCACTTCCGGTGGCTAACGACAGGAAGAAGGTCGAGGAGATGGGGTACCGGGTTATCGAAGATGATTTTGGGATTACTGAAGAAAGCGTAATCAGGCATGATCCGGCAAAATTAGCCAAGATTATTTTGGGTTTGATCGAGGAGATATAATTTTTTATATGCCATTAATTAAAAAACAAGTAATAGTAAAAAATAAATCCGGCTTACACGCGCGTCCGGCAGCTTTATTCGTTCAGGTAGCGAATAAGTTTGAATCCCGCATAACCGTTAAACGCGATAAAGAAGAAGTTAACGGTAAGTCGATTATGGGGATACTTATGTTGGGCGCGGAAAAGGACAGCGTTATCATTATCGAAGCTGAAGGAGACGACGCGCAGAAAGCCTTGGAAGAATTAGAAAAAATTATTACCAATGAGGTTGATCGATGATCCAGATTAAGGGTATAGCCGCAGCCGGAGGCATTAGTATAGGAGCGGCGTATAAAGTAGGCAAAGAGGAATTTATTGTTCCTAAGGTGATTATCCTTGATGCGGATATACCTGTTCAGATACAGCTTTTTGAAGAAGCGTTAATCCGCACCCGTCGGGAAATCATTGAGCTGCAGAAGAGAATAAGCTCGGATATGGGGCAGGAAGAAGCCCAGATTTTCGACGCGCACCTGCTGGTTTTGGAAGACCGGATGCTTATCGAGGAAGTAATTTCCCGGCTTAAAAAAGACAAACTTAATGTCGCTTTTATATTCCAGGAGGTTTTGAAGAAATATATTTCCGTTTTTGCCAAGATAGAAGACGAGTATCTCAAGGAGCGCATTGCCGATATAAATGACGTTGGCAAGAGGATCTTGCGCAATCTTTTAGGCAAAGAAGCCAGGAGTTTAGGAGAGCTTAAAGACAGGGTAATTGTTGTAGCCCATGACCTTTCTCCTTCGGATACAGCGGCGATGCATAGAAAGAATGTCGCCGGGTTTGTTACCGACATCGGAGGAAAGACTTCGCATACGGCGATTATGGCCAAGTCTTTGGAGATTCCGGCAGTAGTCGGTGTTGAAGAGGCTACTATTAAAATCAATCAGGGCGATACGCTGATAGTCGACGGCGTCCTGGGGATTGTAATCATAAATCCGGATGAAGAGACTCTGAATTCCTATCATGCTACGGAAGCCAGGCTTAAGGGAGTAACCGAGAAGTTCCTTTCAGCCAAGGATCTTCCGGCGCTTACCCTTGATGGGAATAAAATTGAAATAAACGCCAATATAGAATTTCCTGAGGAGGTTCCGGCAGTCAAGCTTCACGGCGGCGAAGGCATAGGGCTTTACCGCACGGAGTTCTTTTATATGAACAGAAAAGATTTGCCCACGGAAGAAGACCATTATCAGGCTTATAAATATGTAGCCGAAGAGATGAGCCCTTATCCGGTAATTATCCGCACTCTTGATTTAGGCGGAGACAAGTTTTTATCGCAATTCCAGCTTCCGCATGAAATGCATCCGTTTCTAGGCTGGAGGGCAATTCGCTTTTGCTTGGCGCGTCCGGAAATATTCAAATTGCAGCTAAGAGCCATACTAAGAGCTTCAGTTTGCGGAAATCTTAAGCTTATGTATCCGATGATTTCGGGTATCGAAGAATTGAGGCAGGCGAATAAGATACTGGAAGAAGCCAAGGATGAGCTTAGGTCCAAAAGTATTCCTTTTGATGAGGATATTCAGGTTGGCGCGATGATTGAAGTTCCTTCGGCGGCCATGACAGCGGATATACTTGCGCAAGAAGCGGACTTTTTCAGCATAGGAAGCAATGATTTAATCCAGTATTCTTTGGCGGTTGACCGCGCCAATGAAAAAGTTGCTTACCTTTATGAACCGGCGCATCCTGCGGTATTAAGGTTAATCAAGAACATCATTGATTCCGCGCATAAGGCCAATATCAATGTCGGCATGTGCGGGGAGATGGCCGGAGAACCCAGTTTTGCGTTAATACTTTTAGGCCTGGGGCTTGATGAATTCAGTATGCCTCCCCAGGTAATACCTGAACTAAAATATCTGATCCGGTCGATTTCCCTGAAGCAAGCGCAAAGTATCGCCGAAGAAGCTTTAGGTTTTTCTACCAGCTCCCAGGTTGATGAATTCGCGCAGGCAAAGTTAAAGGAGATCCTGAAGTAAAGGCAAAAAGTTTAATTACAAATGACAAAATTCAAAGCCCGAAATAAATCCAAAACTCAAATGAAAAATATCAAAACCTTGGTTTTGATATTTGGATTTTGTCATTTAAATTTATTTTGAATTTTGGGCTTTGACCTTTGACATTAACGGTTTTATCTTAGTTAAGAGAATTAGTTAAAAAAGAGGGTGGTGGATGAAAGCAATAATAATGGCTGCCGGATACGCTACGCGCCTATATCCTTTGACCAAAGAGTATCCTAAGCCCTTGCTTAAAGTTAATGATAAGCCGATAATTGATTATATTATCGCCAAGCTGGACGTTATAAAACAGGTCGATGAAATAATTGTAGTAACCAACAGCAAGTTTATCTCCAAATTCCGCTGCTGGAAAAGGGCGACCAGGACGAAAAAAAAGCTTACGCTGGTGGATGACTTTACCAAGAGTAACAGCGACAGGCTTGGGGCAATCGGCGATGTAAATTTTGCAATAAATAAAAAGCATATTGATGAAGACATTCTGGTTATTGGAGGCGATAATCTGTTTAGTTCAGGGTTAAACGAGTTCTTAAGTTTTGCCGATAAAAACAAACCAGCAGTTAGCATCGGAATTTTCAAATTGAAAGAATTAAAAGAAGCTTCGCGTTACGGCGTGGTCAAATTGAGCAGAAATAGGCGGGTAGTTGATTTTGAAGAAAAACCAAAGAAGCCCGAATCAAGATTAGTAGCAATGTGTTTGTATTACATACCTGCCCGGCGTTTAGGCTTGATTAAGGACTATATGAAAATCAGGAATAAGGCCGATGCTACGGGTAATTATATAGGTTGGTTAAAGGATAGAGTGGATACCTACGGTTTTATTTTTCAAGGGTCCTGGTATGATATCGGGGATTTTAAATATTTAACCGCGGCAAAAGATAATTTTGCTCAATAGTACATAAAGGGGGAACAATGACAGCAGGTCGTAAGCACTATTTTACTTCTGAGTCGGTAGGTGAAGGGCATCCGGATAAAGTTTGTGATCAGATATCAGATGGCGTATTGGACGAAGTCTTAAAACAGGATCCTTACGGTAGAGTAGCTTGTGAAACCTTTGTAACTATGGGCCTTTTAATCGTAGGCGGAGAAATTACCACTACCGCTTATGTCGATATACAGAAATTAGCCCGCGGCATTATCAAGGAAATCGGTTATACCAATCCCAAGTACGGGTTTGATTATCATACTTGCGCGATTATCAATACGATTAACAGCCAGTCTCCGGATATCGCTCAAGGCGTAAATACCGGTGGCGCAGGGGACCAGGGGTTTATGGTTGGCTTTGCCTGCCGGGAGACCGAAGAGCTTATGCCGCTGCCGATAATGCTTTCGCAGAAGTTGGTGAAAAAGATGGCGGATGTAAGAAGAAAAGGGATATTGAAGTATTTAGGCCCCGACTGTAAGTCCCAGGTTTCCGTGGAGTATCACGATGGAAAACCCAGGAGGGTGGATTCGGTTGTCCTGGCTTGCCAGCACACGGAAGAAATACTGGATTCCAGCAAGGAAAAGATTACCAGGGCTGCGCGTCAGGAATTTATCGATGTAATCGCCAAACCTATTTTGAAAGAATATATAGATAAAGATACAAAATATTTTGTCAATGAGACCGGAAAATTTGTCATCGGGGGGCCGCAATCCGATACCGGTATGACCGGAAGAAAAATCGTCGTGGATACTTACGGCGGAGCAGCTGCTCCGGGCGGCGGCGCCTTCTCGGGAAAAGACCCGACCAAGGTTGACCGTTCCGCAGCTTATATGGCCCGTTACATCGCTAAAAATATCGTGGCCGCAGGATTAGCCGACAAATGCCTGATTCATCTCGCTTATGTTATCGGCAGGGCTGATCCTTTGGCAATTATGGTGGATACTTCCGGCACAGGAAAACTCAGCGAGACGCAATTTATTAAATTAATCCGCGATAATTTCGAACTTACTCCGCAAGGGATGATTAAATCGCTGGATTTATTGCGTCCTATATACAGGAAGACTGCTTGCTACGGGCACTTTGGCAGGACAGAGCCGGAATTCAGCTGGGAATCGACGGATAAAGCAGCGGTGTTGAAGAAGCAAGCGGCAAAATTATAAAGCCAAAAGTGTAATGACAAATGACAAAATTCAAAATCCAAAATAAATCCAAAGTCCAAATGCCAAATAGCAAAACAAAAGCTTTGTCATTTGGAATTTGTCATCTGAATTTATTTTGAATTTTGAGTTTTGTTATTTGATATTAAAAATAGGAGAATAAATGAAGTATGATGTTAAGAGTATCAATTTGGCTAAAAAGGGGGCATTAAGGATTGAATGGGCGTCTAACAATATGCCTGTTTTAAACCTGATCAAGCAGAGGTTTCTAAAAGAGAAGCCGCTAAAAGGCTTGAAAATTGCCGCCTGCCTGCATGTGACTACTGAAACTGGCGTTTTGGGCGGAGTCCTAAAAGCCGCAGGAGCGCAAGTCTTTATCTGCGCTTCTAATCCTCTCTCTACGCAGGATGATGTGGCTGCTTCTTTGGCTAGGGATTCAGGGATATCGGTTTTTGCGATAAAAGGCGAAGACACTAAAACTTATTATAGCCATATAAAATCAGTTCTTGCGGCTAAGCCCGATATAACGATGGATGACGGCGCGGATTTAGTTTCTACTATTCATCAGGCGCCAGCTTCTGCGCACCCGAATATTATCGGCGGCACCGAAGAGACGACTACCGGGGTAATCCGTTTAAGGGCTTTAGCCCGGGAAGCCAAGTTACGTTATCCGATAATTGCGGTTAATGACGCTTTGACCAAGCATATGTTCGATAACCGTTACGGAACAGGCCAATCTACGATAGATGGCATTATTCGGGCGACAAACAAATTGCTGGCCGGAGCTGATTTTGTGGTTTGCGGCTATGGCTGGTGCGGTAAGGGAGCGGCCATGCGCGCTAGCGGTTTGGGCGCTAAAGTTATCGTTGTGGAAGTGGATCCTTTACGGGCGCTGGAAGCAAGCATGGATGGATTCCGGGTTATGCCGATTAAAGAAGCTGTTAAAATAGGCGATTGTTTTGTTACTGTAACCGGAGATATTAATGTTATAAGAAGAGAGCACTTCCAGTTAATGAAAGACGGCGCCATAGTAAGCAACTCCGGGCACTTTAATGTAGAACTGGATATCGCGGGTTTAGAGAAAATCAGTATAAGAAAAAAACAAATTCGGGATTTCGTGGAAGAGTATATTTTGAAGGATGGGCGCAAGATTTACCTGTTGGGAGAAGGCCGGCTTATAAACTTGGCCGCAGCCGAAGGCCATCCCGCCAGCGTAATGGATATGTCGTTTGCCAACCAGGCTCTCTCTGCTGAATATATGGCTAAGAATTATAAAAAGCTGGAGAACCGGGTTTATAAAGTTCCCGATGATATCGACAAAAATATCGCCGCCTTAAAATTAAAATCTTTGGGGATAAAGATAGATACTTTGACTCCGGAACAAAAGAAATACTTGTCCAGTTGGGAGATAGGCACGTGAGAAACAGTATGTAGCAGGTAGTATATAGCCTGCAGGGAGAGAAAGAGAGATGGCAATCAAGAAAATAGCTGTATTGACTACAGGCGGAGACGCTCCGGGAATGAATCCGGCAATACGCGGTGTAGTCCGGTATGCTCTCTCCAATAAATTGGAGGTAATGGGTGTTTTTCGCGGCTGGTTCGGCCTGATCAACGAAGAGCTCAAAGTCATGAATCATCGTTCGGTTTCAGGGATAATCAGCCAGGGAGGGACGATCTTAAAGACTGCCCGTTGCGCGGAATTCTATACCGAAGAAGGCCAGGAACGCGCCTATAATACCATAAAGAAATACGGCATAGACGCC
>JAQUOO010000023.1 GCA_028717055.1 Candidatus Omnitrophota bacterium
CCCTAGCCCAGCGTAAAAATTTTATCGCTAAAATTGCGCAAGGGGTCCTGGATAATGCCGCGGAACTGGCAGAGTTAGAAAGCGCAAATACCGGGAAACCCGCCAAGGAATCCACTTTTATGGATATTCCTTCGGCGGCAAAAACCTTTTCTTATGTTGCCGATAATTTCGAAAAATTCCTGAAATCAGAAGATTTAAAAATCGGGGAAGAAGCGGAAGCAGTCTTGAGGCGCGAACCAATGGGAGTTGCGGTATTAATCGTTCCCTGGAATTACCCGCTTTTAATCGCCTGTTGGAAATTAGCGTCAGCCCTGGCTGCCGGAAACACTGTAATATTGAAACCCTCCAGCCTTACTCCGCTTTCCGCTCTAAAGTTAGCCCAGATTATTCATGATGTTGGATTACCGGCGGGAGTCGTAAATGTTATTAATGGCAGCGGTAGAAAAATTGGAGAGGCGCTTTGTTCGGACAAGAGAGTGGATATGATTTCTTTTACCGGCAGTAATGAAGTAGGTAAATCGATTTTGGAGTATTCATCCAAAAACGTAAAGAAATCGATTATGGAATTGGGCGGAAAATCCGCCAGTTTGATTTTTGGTGATGCAGATCTGGATACGGCGGTAAATGGCTCGCTTTGTTCCATCTTCTTAAATCAGGGGCAGATGTGCACGGCTATGTCGCGGATATTTGTGCAGGATAATTTATACGATATATTCATAGCTAGTTTTGTGGAAAAGGCCAAGAAGCTTAAGCTTGGACTTTCGGATAACCCCGAGGCGCAAATCGGGCCGTTAATCAGCGAAAACCAGCGCAGAAAAGTCATCGCCTATATTGAAAAAGCTAAAAGAGAGGGCGCTAAAGTATTGTGCGGCGGAAAAATTCCGTCCAGCCCGGAGTTAAAAAACGGTTTTTTCTTTGAGCCTACGGTTTTAACCGAGGTTAACCGGGATGCGCATATATTTAAGGAAGAGGTGTTTGGACCGGTAGCCATCATTGGAAAATTTTCCAGCGCAGAAGAAGCTTTAGATTTGGCTAATGCCAGCGATTTTGGTTTGGCAGCTTGTATCTGGACCAAGGATTTGAAATTAGCCAGAGAGTTTTCCCGGAAACTTGACTCCGGGACTGTTTGGATTAATACTTATGGCATGTTTTATAATGAGCTTCCCTACGGCGGATTTAAGGGAAGCGGTTTTGGCAAGGAATTAGGCAGAGAGGGGATTCTGGAGTATACCCGGATTAAAAATATAGTCATTGATCAATCGCCTGATTCGAAACCTTTGGTTAACTATTGGTATGGATTCTAAATTATGCTGAAATACGTATTATCTATATGGTATTGGATTGCCAGCACCCTGATTACGATGGTTTTATTTCTTGCGGTGCTTTTTATCGTTGTGGTTACTTATCCTTTGGACAAGAAAAAGAAGCTTGCCCATGCGCAGTGTTTCTGGTGGTCGGATTGGGTCATCCGAATGAATCCTTACTGGAGATTGCGGGTCGAGGGTTTGGAAAATATCGACTATTCCAAGACTTATGTAATTATCGCCAATCATCAGAGCCTGGCCGATATAGCCGTGCTTTACCAAACCCGCATGCAATTTAAATGGGTTGCCAAGCAAAGCCTTTTTAAAATTCCTTTTATCGGATGGTGCCTTTCTTTAATCAAGCATATCAAGCTGGAAAGAGGAGATTTTTCCAGTATCAAGAAATTATACCGTGAGGCAGCCGAATGGCTTAAGAAAGATATGTCGGTGTTATTTTTTCCCGAAGGGACCCGCAGCGATACCGACACGATGAATGCCTTTCAAAACGGCGCCTTTAAGTTGGCGCTAAAAGAAAAGAAGCCGATTCTTCCTGTTTGCATCAGAGGCACGCGTGAGGCTATCCCTAAAGGGAGTTGGGTGTTTGAGGCTAAGGTTGACGCGGTGGTTACTGTGCTGCCGGCGGTAGAGACAAGCGAATTATCCTCAGGCGATTTTGCTTTACTCAGGGATAGGGTTTTTGCCAAGATTTCCGGGAATTAAGAAATCGAGTTGTGGTATAATGGCTATATACAGGTAAAGAAAGGAGATGGCTATGAAAAATAAAACCTTGCTTATTATCTTGGCTGCTTTATGCGCATTATTGATATTTGAAACAGGGTATTTGGTTGGAATCGGCGAGCAAAGAAAAATATTCCGGAATTTAAGGAGCCGCTACATTTATCCGCCGCAACCATTTAATCCGAATTGGAGCTTTCCGCGAATGCAAACAGAGAAATTGCCTGTTCAGGCAGAAAAAGAACCCTTTTTTGTTACGACAATGACTTCAAAAAACACAGACCAGGCGAAAATAATTGCGGTTAAACTGCCGGGTGTTGATAAAAAGGATATTAGTGTTGAAGTTAACGGGCCATACCTAGCTGTTCAGGCAAGGCAAAAGAAAGAAGCCGGCATAAGCCGGGACGATTTCTCTGCGCAAACATTAAATTCATCCGGTTTTGTCCAGGTAATCGCTCTTGGCGATAACGCGGATACGCAGCATATCCAAGCGGAGTTTAGCAAGGATACTCTTACGATTACTATCCCTAAAGACAAACGCTCTAAGCCTTCGGGAAAAACTTTTACTGTTCCGATAAAATGAGAAAATGAATACCTATATTCTTTTATTACAATGTAAAGATCAGAAAGGTATCGTAGCCAAGCTTTCGGATTTTATTTTTAAGCGCGGAGGCAATATTATTACCGCTGATCAATATTCTACTGATTTCAAGTCGGGATATTTTTTTATCCGGTTGGAATTTGTTCTAGACGGCTTAGCTCAAAGGGGCAATTTGGAAGATAGTCTGAGCCTCTTTGTTTCTCCGTTACGCGCAAAGTTTTCGCTTTATAATAAACATAAGGCGTTACGCATGGGGGTATTGGTTTCTAAGCCCAGCCATTGCCTGGCAGAGATACTTTATTTGTGGAAAGAACAGGAATTAGGCGTTGAGATCCCTTTTGTCATCAGTAATTTTGCAGGCCACAGAGAGATGGTAGAGCAATACAGGATTCCCTTCCATTTTGTTCCTGCGACCAGGAGCAGCCGGAAAGAGAGTGAGTTGTTGAAAATAATCGGCGCCAAGACCGATTTTCTGGCGCTTAGCCGTTATATGCTTCTGCTTTCCAAGAGGTTTCTTGATGCTTACGGCAAGGACATCATAAATATCCACCACGGGCTTCTGCCTTCGTTTAAAGGAAGCAATCCTTACCGGCAGGCGCTTTCTGGCGGAGTAAAAGTTATTGGGGCTACCAGCCATTTTGTTACCGAGAAGCTGGATGAAGGGCCGATTATCGCCCAGGAAGTAGTGAATGTTTCGCATAGGGACGGCTTGACGGATTTAATACGCAAGGGCAAGAATTTGGAGAAGAAGGCTTTGATTGACGCAATCCGTTCCTATATCGACTATCGCGTAATTAAGCATAACAATAAAACTATAGTTTTTTAGTTCATTGCGATGAAGAAAATCTACAAGTTTTTGCTATGGCTGACCGCCATCTTTTCCATAGTTTTTGTCCTTGCCAATATAACGCTCTCCTTATTTGCCAAACAGATAGTTGTTAAGCAAATTGAGCAAAATATAAAGCTGCATACTGCTCTTGATAAAATAAGCGTTGGCTTGCCGTTCTCAATAAAATTAACCAAGTTGAGCATAGGAGATTTGTTTAAAGCGGATGAAATCCGGGTTTCACCGAATATTCTAGGATTTTTTACCGGTAAAATCGTGCTTAACGGAATAATATTAGTTAACCCGGTAGTGAATCTTGAGCGCTCAGGCGACGGAAGCTTAAATCTGCCCAAGTTAGAACAAAAAGGGGCACAGAAGGCGCCGCCGGTTTATCTTGTGGGCCTAAACATTAGAAACGGGAAAATTGTTTTTACCGATAAAAAGGTAGAAGCTTCAGGTTATAGGGTTGTATTGGACAAGTTGAGCGCGCATGTATCTAAAGTTATGCTCCCCCCGACTTCTTTAAAGGCTAATTTTAAGCTTTCAACAGATGTATTGGGCTCGGATAATCAAAAGCTGGGAAGTATCGGGTTAAGCGGCTGGATTGATTTTGGGCCCAAGGATATGGATGCCGTCTTGGATATAAAAGATTTGGATTTGGTTTATTTTTCTCCTTATTACGGAAATCTTATTTCCCGGAAGAAACTTCTTACAGCTAAGCTTAACCTAGATGCCACGTTTAAAGCCAGAGATAATAATTTGAATATTTTAACTGATTTTAAGCTCTCAAATTTAACCTATGCTCAAGAAGAATCTGTTGAGGGAAGGCTCCCGGGACTAGATTTAACCAGGAATACCCTGGATTTCTTTACTGATTCAAAAGGTAACTTGAAACTCGAATTTGAGGTAGATACTCAGTTAAGCCATCCCGCTATTAGTCCTGAACAGCTTAAGGAAATTATGTTAAAGGCAGCGGCCAAAAATCTTTCTAATCAATCGCCGGATGAATTGATTCAAAAGGTTAGCGATAATGTCGAGCAGTTTAAAGCGATTGGCAAAACCCTTAAAAACATATTTGGAGGCAAAGATTGATGGCGGCGGATAAACCCAGGAGCATACAGAATATCGAGGATAAGATGGTTTCTCTGGATGCCGGCTCTTTGCGTTACCATGTTCTGGAGAGCGCCAAGAATTTTAAAACCTCTTGGATCGAACTAGGCAGGTCGCTTTATTCGGTCTGGAAAGATAAGATGTATAAGGAGTGGGGCTTTGGCACGTTTGATGTTTATACCGCCAGAGAAATAGGCATCAAGAAGCCCACTGCAATGAAATTATTGCGTTCATATTATTTCTTGGAAAAAGAAGAGCCGGCTTACCTGAAAAGTGATTACGCTAAAGAAGCGGATACCGCCAAACTACCCAGCTATGAAGCGGTTGATCTTTTACGCAAAGCCAAGGATAAGAAAACTTTGGATCAGGAGGATTATTCGAAATTAAAGAAAGATATTCTTGATGGCGGTAAAGATGTTCAGGCGTTAAAACGGGATCTGACTTCCTTGATCAGGCAAAGAGAAGAGCTTGATCCCGACGAGGCTTACAAAAACCGCAGGATTTCTACTTTAAAAAGATTTATCGGTAGTTTAAAATCATTAAGGCAGGAAGCTGAAATCTCCAAGCTTTTACCGGTTCAACTTATTAAAGAGGTGCAGGAATTAATTAAAAAAATAGAGGAAGAAATAGAATGAACATAATCCAAATACTCGACGACAGAGCAAAGAATAATCCGGATAAACCAGCGGTCATATTCAGGGAACAGGTGATTTCATTTTTTAAATTAGCGGATTTTTCTTTGCGTTTTGCCAACGCTCTTAAAAAACTAGGTGTGAATAAGGGCGATAAAGTGGCAGTATATTTGCCGAGTTGGCCGGAATATATTTTTAGTTATTTGGCTATTTGGCGCCTGGGCGCAACAGCCGTGCCTTTGGATTTCATGCTTACTGAGGATGAGTTGGCCTCATGCATAACGCATTCCGAGGCCAAGATCCTGATTGCCAAGCCCAAGGCCAATCTTTCTCTGGTGTCGCTTAAGAATAGATGTTCTGATCTAAAACAGATAATCACTTGTCAGGATAGAACAGAAGGGTTTTTATTCTTTAACGATTGTGTAGATAATTCCGTTTCAACCGCGGTAAAAGCGGATATTCAGGATAAAGACCGCGCCATTATCTTCTATACCTCCGGAACAACCGGCAAGCCCAAAGGAGTATTAATCAATTATTTGCAATTGACCGCTCCTCCTAAGTCCATGGAGTTTTTCGTAAATTCAGATTTAGGCGATCGCGACACGACTTTATGCGCTTTGCCTTTTTCGCATTTAGGAGGACTGATTTATATTCAAAACACCATTGTTTTTGGTTTAAAGCTAGTTCTGATGGAAAGATTTATCCCGTTAGAGTTTTTAAAGAACATTCAGAATTTTAAAGTAAACTTCTTCTGGCTGGTTCCTTCTATGTATTACGCTCTTCTGCAGTTGAAAGAATTTGAAACCTTCGACTTGTCGAGTCTGCGTTGGATTGTAACTTTCGGCGCTTCCAGCTCACCGGATGCTTTGCGTAGATTCCATCAGTTTTGCCCCAAGGCGCACCTATTAAATGGCTGGGGCCTGACTGAGACTAATGCCCCCAGTGTAGTTTTACCTTTTGGGTCGCAAAAAATAGAAAGCGTAGGCAGGCCTGCTCCCTGGGTAGAGGTAAAAATATTCAATGGAGAGGATAAGGAAATCAAGGCTGGCGCTATAGGCGAAATCGTAGTCAAGAGCTGGGTAGTCACCGAAGGATATTATAAAGATATGGCCTTGACTAAAGAGACTTTAAGGGGCGGATGGTTTCATACGGGAGACCTGGGCAAATTCGATAACGAAGGAGACCTTTATATCGTCGGCAGGAAGAAAGAAATGATTAAGGTTGGCGGTGAGATTGTTTTTGAACCGGAGGTAGAAGCAGTTATCCATCGGCATCCGGATGTTGCCGAGGCCGCGGTTATCGGAGTAGCGGATAAATTAAGGGGGGAAGTTCCCAAGGCCTGGGTGGTTTTAAAAGAAGGAAAAACCTTAAGCGATGAGGACCTGCGTTATTTTTGCAGGCAGCATTTAGCTCACTATAAAATCCCGCATTATTTCGAGTTTGCCGCCGTTCTTCCCAAAAACCGTACCGGAAAAATCGATAAAGAGCAGCTGAGAACCTCTTGTTGACCCAGATGGATGACATTAAAGCATTGAGCCTGGAAACCCTGCAAAACAAGCTTGTGTCTTTTGGATATCCGGGGTATCACGCCAGACAGATTTTTAACTGGATTTATAAAAAGGGCGCGGTAGATTTTGCGCAAATGAGCGATTTAGCGCAAGGCTTGAGGGATAAGCTTCAAGAAAATTTCTGTATTTCGGGTTTAGAAATAGCCGGCCAGCTTAAATCCCGCGATGGAACAAAAAAGATGCTTTTTAAATTGAAGGATTCCAGCATCGTCGAAGCAGTGATGATTCCCTCCCGGGACAGGGCTACAGGTTGTATCTCTACCCAGGTTGGTTGTAAGTTCGGCTGCCGATTTTGCGCCAGCGGCATATCCGGATTCAAGCGCAATCTTACCTGTTTTGAGATAATTGAAGAAATTTTAGCTTTAAAGAGAGAAGCCCTGCCGGATAATCTTACGCATCTAGTATTTATGGGGACCGGAGAGCCTTTGGATAATTATGAAGAAGTGCTGAAGGCGATAAAAATTATAAATTCTCCCGATGGTTTTAACATCGGAGCACGCAGGATTACCGTGTCAACCAGCGGTATCATTCCCGGAATCCAAAGATTAGCCGGGGAAGGCCTGCAAATAGAATTATCCGTGTCTTTGCACGCAGCCAACGATGAATTAAGAAGCAGCTTCATGCCGGTGAATAGGAAATATCCGCTCAAGGGATTGATTAGTTCCTGCAAGGAATATTCCGCTAAGACTAACCGGCAGATAACCTTCGAGTATATTCTAATTAAAGGCTTGAACTCGGATTTGAGGAGCGCCCAGGATTTGGCCAAGTTGCTGGGAGGATGGAGATTAGCCAAGGTCAATCTTATCCCGTCTAATCCTATTGCCGAGCTTAAGGTTGAAGCTCCAGATAGAAGAGACATTCTTTTATTTAAAGACTATCTGGAAAAGCGGGGTTTGAATGTTACTTTGCGTAAAGGGCGCGGAGAAGATATTAACGCCGCTTGCGGCCAGTTGAGGTTAGGGTATGAAAAAAAATAAACTAAAGATTGCCGCGTTCACGGCTTTTTTTGTTATTCTCGGTTTCGTCGTGCTAAACGGCTGCGCTAAGCGGGAAATCAAGAATATAAATTCAAAAGGCAAAAACATTATCTGTTTCGGTGATAGTATTACTTTCGGTTATGGGGTGGCCTCAGGTGAAGATTATCCAGCCAGCCTTAGGAAAATCTTGAGTGATACTGTTGTAATTAACGCCGGGGTGGATGGAGATACTTCTGTTGAAGGATTAAACAGGATTAATGCCGATGTTTTGGAGAAGAATCCCCGTTTGGTTTTGATTGAATTTACCGGAAATGATTTCTTGAAGAAAGTGCCGATGGAGAATACGATAAAAAACATCCGGAAGATGATCGAAGAGATCCAGCGCCAGGGAGCAATGACTGCCATTGTTGATGTAAGCGCAGGGCTCTTCCTTATCGAATACCGCGTAAGGCTTTTTAATCTGGCCAGGCAGACAAATTCGATTTTTATCCCGGAAGTTTTAGGCGGGATCCTTACTAACCCCAGCATGAAGAGCGATTTCATGCATCCGAATAAAAACGGTTATGGAATCGTCGCGCAAAGGGTTTATGCCGGGATTAAGGATTATTTAAAATGAAAAAGATAAATTTAGTGCAGATGAAAGAAAAGCAAAAAGGCCGGATAGCGGAATTGCCGGAAGGAAGCGCTTTAAGAAATAAACTTATGAGCTTGGGGATTTATCCGGGCAGGGAAGTGACCAAGGTAAGCCATATCGGCTTAAGGGGGCCGGCAGCCATTAAAGTAGGAAGAAGCGTTTTAGTTATAGGCCACGGGATGGCCTCTAAAGTAATCGTGGAAACCCAATGCTGAAAAAGATATTCCTCATCGGTAATCCTAACGTCGGCAAGAGCGTAGTATTCTCGCGCCTTACAGGGGTAAGAGTGATTTCGTCTAATTACGCCGGGACTACTGTTGATATAATGAAGGGGTTCCTTAAATCCGGCGAAGAAGAAATCGAAGTAATAGATTTACCCGGAACATATTCTATCGAGCCGTCATCTAAAGCCGAAGAGGTGGCGGTTTCGTTGCTTAAGGGAAGCCCCCGGGATGAATTCATTGTTATCAATATCGTTGATTCCACTAATTTAGAGAGGAATCTTTTTCTTACCTTACAACTGATCGAAGAAGGCTTGCCGGTAGTCGTATCTTTGAATATGTGCGATGACGCCAAACATCGCGGGGTAAACATAGATATCGAGAAATTGGAGAAACTGCTCGGAGTCCCGGTGGTCGCTACTTGCGCAATTACCGGATTCGGCATAAAGATGCTCATTGATAGATTCAAGGAAGCCAAGCCGGTTGCCAGAAATAAGCTTACGCACCGGGAACTTTGGCAGGAGATAGGAAATATAATCGAACAGGTGCAGCAGCTTACGCACCGGCATCATACCTTGCGCGAACTCCTGGAAGACGCTTCGGTCAGGCCGTTTAGCGGAATGCTTATGGCAATTGCCGTAACCTTTATTTCTTTTCAGGCGGTGCGTTTCATCGGCGAATGGCTCATAGATAATGTTTCCAATCCTGTATTTTTTAAATTCTATGAGCCCTTGTTATGGAAATTAAGCCGTTATCTGGGTGAAGAGAGTTTTATCCATCATTTATTAATCGGGGATTTACTCGACGGGAAAATTGATTTCCAGCAGTCCTTAGGGCTGCTTACTACCGCTCCTTACATCGAATTTGCCATGGTTTTGCCGTATATAGTTTCATTTTATTTGATTCTCAGCTTGCTGGAAGATATTGGAATCCTCCCCAGGCTGGCGATGCTTATGGATAATATCTTGCATCGTTTGGGCCTGCATGGTTTCGCGATTATTCCGGTGCTGCTGGGCTTAGGCTGCAATGTCCCCGGAATTCTTGCCACGCGCAATCTGGAATCGAGGAGAGAGCGTTTTATCGCGGCTACCCTTATTTCGATAGGTGTGCCGTGCGCCGCGCTTCAGGCAATGATTTTTGGTTTATTGGGAAAATTTTCCGGTTTTTACGTTACCGGGGTATATCTGGTTTTGTTTTTGGTATGGCTGGTCTTGGGTGTTCTTCTTAATCGAGTTTTAAAAGGAGTGAGCCCGGAGCTTTTGGTAGAGATTCCTCCTTATCGCATCCCCAGTTTTGCGATACTCTGGCATAAACTATTCCTGCGGATTAAGGGGTTCTTGATTGAGGCTATTCCCGTGGTAATGCTGGGAGTTTTAATCGTTAATATACTTTTATATTTTAGGTTATTTGAACAATTCAGTTTGATATTCGCTCCGGTAGTTAAGGGGATTTTCGGCTTGCCTAAAGAATCGGCAATAGCTTTGATTATGGGGTTTTTCCGTAAAGATGTCGCGGTAGGGATGCTGATGCCTTTGGGTTTGTCCATAAAGCAGCTATTTATTGCCTGCGTATTGCTCGCGGTATCATTTCCGTGTGTCGCGACCTTCGTCATTATGTTCCGGGAGTTGGGATGGAAGGATTTCTTAAAGTCCTGCGCGATTATGCTGATGGCGATGCTTGCGGTAGGGGCCAGCCTGAATTTTGTGCTGCCGCATTAATTCCTTAATTAAATAGTGCCCTTCATCTGAAGAATACCCAAAAGGCTGTTTGTCAAATAACCTACTCGATTCAATCCTACTACAATCATAAAGATCAGTCAAGAGAATAGGCCCCGCCCGCTTGGCCGCGGGCTTCGTTGTGCCGGTGGCGTCGCTTCGCCCCGCTGGGGCGGGGCTTCGCTGGACGGCCGCCTAGGCCGGCGGCCTGGAGCTAATGCAGTCCGTGTCCGGCTCGGCTGCGGCTGGGTGGGGGCAGCCCCAGCCGCGCGTCCTCTCCCGATACTCTTAAATCCTCATGTCGTCCGCTGTGCCGCATTCAATAAATAAAAAAACTCGGCGGTGCGGCACGCCGAGCCTCTCGCGTTCAATCGCGTAGAACCAACAGGCAAAATTTTAGCGAGATTGAACTGTTTATCTTAATTTCTTAACTAAGCTATCGTCGGTAAGTAATTTCATTTGTTGTATAGCGGTTTTATTCAATCTCAACAGCCTTTCATCTTGCGGCAGTCCTTCTCCAATAAACAAAGCATTGAAACTCTCAAGATTAGCTAAACACACCAGCTGCGAAACATCAGCATAATCCCGGATATTGCCTTTTTTATCAGGGTTACTATCGCGCCACTGCTTAGCGGTCATTCCGAATAACGCCATATTCAGGACATCCGCTTCCGAAGCATAGATAATTTCGGTCTGCGGTTTAGTTAATTCCTTAGGAATCAAATTTTCTTTAATAGCGTCAGTATGAATCCGATAGTTAATCTTGGCAAGATTGCGCCGGATATCCCAACCAAGCTGCTTTCGTTCTTCGTCTTTTAACCGTTGAAATTCTTTGATCAGATAAAGCTTGAATTTAGGGGAAACCCAGGAAGCGAATTCAAAAGCTATGTCTTTATGGGCATACGTCCCGCCATACCGGCCGGCTTTAGCAATAATACCTTTGGATTTTGTTTTTTCGGTCCATTGTTTCACCGACAGAACAAACCTGTTCAATCCAGCCTGATTTTTAATTCCCTCGAATTCGGGGGAATTAAAATCCGGGTTATATATCTCCTCCCAGATACCTAAAAACTCAATAGTATTCTTATTACGCAGCCATTTCTCGATAAGCGCCAGGCCATTTTCCGTATTCTTGACCATATCGGTCAAAGAAATATAATCATCTTCGTTATGATGATAATAAGAAATTTCCGTTCCTAATACTTTGATTTTGGACATATGGTCTCGCTTTCTATCGCAGATTCTTTATGATTAATCCCATTGAGCCTTAAGAATTCTTCTATCTCTAGTTCTTTCTTGCCCTCGGTCTTCTTCACTCCGAACAATTCAACCCATTTAGTTCTTACATATGCGCCATCTGATTTAAAAAGAGTGTATTCATTGATACCTTTACCTTTCAGGTATTCAAACGCCTTCTCTCGCAGTTCAATTGGCAATATGAATTTTACACATAAATCACCACCTAACGCAGGTATTTCTTTTGCCGCGCTAAATCGCTCTTCATGTGGAGCAAAGATCACATCGGCATTTCCACCGCCAAAGATACAATACGTATATTCACTTTTCTGAAGCATGTGATTATAATGAGTTAGAAGTTTATTAACTTGCTCGTGAGGAACCGCACGGATCAAGGGAACTCTAGGCATAGATGCTATTGCGCGGCCTGGCAAACAAGCATCCAGATAAATAAATATGCTTACATATTTAACCGTATCCGGAACATTGTGAAATGCGAAGAAAAGCGCGACATCTTTATCATGTGTCCAGTCAAGCAAAGGCGATGGCCCACCAATATGCCGGACATAGGCAAAAGCTGCTAGGATATCAGGATCGATAACCTCAAAATCATTCTTAAATGAACCCGAAGTCAGTGGCTTTAAAAAATCCAAAGCGGGTAGATTTAATTTCTGCAAGAAAGCAAAATATTCACTATATCTAAAATACTTCTCTACATATCGCTCCAGAGTAGTTTCTAAAGGCCAAGTTGCATCAGCTTGCCCTCGATACAAAACCCCGGAGCCTTTTTTTGGTTTACATTTTAATTCATGGATTCTTTTAGAAAAATTATCAGTTTCACAGAAGAAATCCTCGAGCGAATTTATCGGTTCAGTTTTTATCTTGGGCGCAACAGTCAAAATTATCCTCCGCCATTAAGCCTTGCAGCTTTTATGGAATCTTCGATCATTTTATTGATTTCATCCCATTTATCATAATAATATCCCTGGATATTTCTATAAGCTTTATCTATTGCGTCTTTTTTTATCTTGGCTTCTCCCTCTGGAGAAGTAGCGAGCGCCATTTTGTCAGAATGAATTTTAAAAACTGTATTATTAACCTCTAAACATTCTTTCATGGCTTTTTGATGCCAGAATTTAGCTATTCTAATCGCGGCTTCCGGATTATTCTTGTACAAAGTCATTAAGTCATCGAAGCGGCCCTCGTTGTTTTTGTAAAAACACTGGACTTGGAGATAATCAAGAAAAAAGTGTGGAATGGTCGGCTCACTTTCCTCTTTCTCGCTCCACCCAACAGAAGGAAATGATAATAAAGTCGTTATGCAACATAAAACTAAAAGTAATTTCTTAAACATTTATACCCCCTATTTATCTTCCCGACAATATTTATGACCTTTTTAGTTCTTCAATATCCTTTTTAATCAATTCATTGTGTTTTTCAATGGTTTTCTTAAGTTCCGTAACATCGTAACTGTTTTTCTCAATAACATAAAGAACGATAAGAATTATGCCGAAAACAAGGAATTGCAGAAAGAAACGATGAACGACAAAACTAAAACCAAATGAAACCAATCCGCCAAATAAATATATCAGTTTCATCTTCTGGACACCTCCATCTCTTTATGCTTCTTGGCAATATAATCCTCAACTGCCTGCATAGTGATACGAAATCCCCCGCGCCTGCCTTCTTTATAGGCCTTTAGCTTGCGCTGACGGATTAATTCCCGCACGTATTCCTCATGCAAACGAAGAATCTGCGCTACTTCCTTGGTTAACAGAATTTTAGGCATAGAAAAGTTTATTACAGTTTAATACAATATAACTTAATAATACTACTCTTATAGAAATATGTCAATATATTCTATACCTTCACACTGTCAAGAACTATGCTGACTTTCGTATTCAGTAGTTTTGTTGTTCACCAAGCTTCTTTCTGTTAATAATGCGTACAACCAGCGTTTACAACTATCCGTATTAGGAAATCTTCTAAATACAT
>JAQUOO010000024.1 GCA_028717055.1 Candidatus Omnitrophota bacterium
AAGAACTGGAATATAACCCATAATTTCCTTAAGCCCGAAGATTACCGTCAGCTTTCGGTTACGATGCTTTCTACTCATGATACGACTAATTGGCCTGCCTGGTGGGAGAATGAAGCCGGCACAGTGGATGAAGATTTGTTTTTCCGCAAATGCGCAGAAGCAGGGATTAATTTTAATTTGATCAGGCCTTTGCTTTTTGATTCAGCCCGCTCTAAGCATGGAAGGTTGCGCTGGATAGAAGGGATTGAGCCGGTGGATAAGCTGCTTTCTATTTTGCATAAGAGAAAAGAAGAGGTTTATATCTTAGTGGATTTATATGAGAATACTTATGGCGAAAAAGAGAAGCTTTGGAAGTTGCTTGAGATGGAAGGCGTGATGCGCGAGAAATGCGATAAGGAGTTGTTCGAGGCTATCCTTAAATTCAATCTGGCGGCCAGTTCATTATTCTGCATTAATACTCTGGTTGATCTTTTGTATTTGGGGGATTTGTGGGAAGGCGATAGCTATCAATACAGGATAAATACTCCCGGCACAATCGGCGGCCACAACTGGGCTCTCAAGCTTCCGCTTTCACTCGAAGAATTACACAAACACCCCGTCACCAAGCAAATTCGTAAATTAATTACTGATTCAGATAGAGTTTGATAAGTTTCGCGTCTGGCTTGTCTTATTTAGCCTCGGGATCCTGAGACTTTCGCGTCTGGGCTTGTCTGGAGTTTCTCGGGAACGCTCGCATTTCCCCAGCGTGGAAATGCTTCGCTCTGGTCGGCGTGTCGCTCTCCCGCATCCGGGCCCTCGGATAAAAAAAGTTTTTGGATATTTGTACCGGCTGCGGGAACCGTGCCCGCTTGAACGCCTCCAAGTCCCTCGAAACCCCAGCCAACCCAGCCGCTAAGCGCTTATAATTAAGTAATGTGTCATCGGAATTTAATTTAAATTAGACGAGGAGGGATGGTTAAGTATATGTCGAATGAACTAAAAAAACAAATAACTAAGGATTTGGAAAAGACGGGCTTTCCATTAGAAGTTTTAACCTCGTCAGAATTAGACAAACGAGATTGGACTGTATATCCAAGCTGCCTGTATAAGGACCCAGAAACACTGGTTACTCGAGAATTAGATATTCATGCAGTGAATATTGATAACAGCTATGCATATAATGTCCCTGTTAAACCTACACCGAGAAATGTAAATAAATTTATTTCACATTTAGTTATTCAATGTCGAAAGTCCGATAAGCCATGGGTATTTTTCGATAACGGTCGAACAAGTTGGCCTCAGATACCACCTCAAAATTTCAAATCTGAAGAAATTGATTTCCATAATATATTGCTTCGAGATATAGATAAAATCGTAGGGAGAAAGAATGGTGTTGCTAGAACTCAAAGAAATGATCTGGAGAGCTTAGGCTTAAAGAAACATCGGTATATCCGTGGCCATTTTCACAAAAGTCATCATGAAGCATTTAGCTCTCCCAATTCAGAAAGTAAAATCTATGAATCTTTAATAACAGTTGTGAAAGCTCTAGAATATTTTAAGAATTGCTATGGAACTTTTCGGTATTCTGTTCATCTTTTTATTCCAGTTATCGTTTTTGACGGTACACTATGGAGCGCATCTATCAAAAACAAGAAAGGAGATGCTCTGCATAATTATAAATTATCATTAAAAAAAGTAGATGGGTTATTTGTTGTATTTGAGCGGTTAACTCCTTTAGGTAAAAGAAAATTATTCTTTGAGGAAGAGCAGATTGTTGAAATTATTACTCATAAGGCTCTTAGAAAAAAATTGGATATAATAGAGAGTGAAAATAAAGAGCTCTATAAGTGTTGGACAAAATTTATTAACAGAAAATAACTGTGGCAACGAGATCTAGTCTCGTAAAAGCTTGAAAAGCATTCGTTTGAGTTGTAGGGTTTCTGTATTTTTGCTTTTTATGAACGAGTAAAAACACATGTCAAAAATAATTCCTAAGATTTGGCCTCAAGAACTACACACGAAAGCGAAGCATTTAATTCTGAAAGCTTACCTTCAGTCTTGGTTGGCAATAGTTGGACAAAGATTCCAAAAGATTGTGTATGTTGACGGATTTTGTGGACCGGGTATTTATGAAAATAATGAGCCAGGTTCTCCAATTTTAGCAATAAATACGATAAAAGAAGTATTGAATAAACTAGGATCTGCGAGAAATTTAAAATCCGAGAAAATAGAATTGTATTTTTTTGATACTGACGGGGATAGGATTGAATCCCTAAGAGGTGAAATTAGCAAAACATCAATTGATGGCTCGCGGATTAAAGTTGTCATTGAACAGGGTGAATTTGAAGAGAGAGTTTTGCCAATAGTCAAAGGATTGCAAGCAGAGAGAGCTTTGTATGGCACAATAAGTCCTTCACTCTTCTTTGTAGATCCTTTTGGGGTAAAGGGTTTTTCGCTTAGTCTTATAGGAGAAATTTTTAGACTTAATTCTTCAGAGATTTTTTTGCTTTTTGATGTAGATGGAATTGACCGAATACTCAGAGCTTGGGATGAGGCAAATTCTCATATAATGTTAGCCATCTATGGTGATTCGTCTCGCGAAGAATTATTGAAAATTAAGGACTTGCCCGACCAAAATCAAAGATTGAAAATGTTGAGAGATCTTTTTTGGGTAGCCTTAAGGAATCAAAGAGTTGGAGGAATAATACCTTTTGGTATGTTTGATTATTCTCAAAAAATATTATACGATTTAATATTTCTTACTAATGTGCGAACTGGTTTTTCAAAAATGAAAGAAGCCATGTGGAAGGTCGATGATTCTGGAGAGTTTAAGTTTAGTGACGCTGAACACGGAGAGCAATTGAGGTTTAAGTTTACAGTAAATCACGAAGATAATTTATGGGGTATTTTGATGGCTAAGTTTCATGGTCAGAAAGTTTCCGGTTTAGCTATTAAAAATTTTGTTTGTGATAAAACAATATATTTAGATAAGCATAAGACCGCAGCTCTTAAGAAGCACGAAAGTAGTGATATATCTAAAAAAGATAGTATAATAGTTTCTAATAGGATCCGAAACTATGGATATCCTGATCAGGCTTTGATACAATTTCCTTAATACAATGAGCGATAAATCAAGAATTGAATGGACTGATTCAACCTGGAATCCGGTTACTGGCTGTTCTAAGGTAAGCCTAGGTTGTAAAAACTGCTATGCAGAAACTTTTGCAGAGCGATGGAGAGGTATTCCGGATCATCCGTATGAGCAGGGATTTGATTTAAAGCTCTGGCCGGAAAGATTATCTCTTCCGTTGGCCTGGAAAGAACCTAGGATGATCTTCGTGAACTCTATGTCTGATTTGTTCCATGAAAAAGTACCTGACGATTTTATCTGTGAAATTTTTAAGATTATGATTGAGGCGAAACAACACACCTTTCAGATATTGACTAAGCGATCTAAAAGAATGCTAGATTGGTCTAAAAAGTATATTAGTTCGGGATTTATAAAGAATATAGATAAAAAAGTTCCTCCGCATATTTGGATGGGGGTTTCTGTCGAATCTCAAGATTATGTTATGAGGATTCCTGATTTAATCAAAATTCCAGCAGGAGTAAGGTTTTTATCCATTGAGCCTCTTCTTGGACCATTAAAAATTAATAATTTATATCTACAACATATACGGTGGGTGATAGTTGGGGGTGAGAGTGGGGCCAAAGCGCGCCCTATGCATCCATTATGGGTTCATAATATTCAACAGCAATGTGTTGAGTGTGAAGTACCCTTCTTTTTTAAGCAATGGGGAGTTTTTAATTCCAAAGGAGAGCGAGTTGGCAGGAAAGCAGCTGGGAGAGAACTCGATGGTAAGATTTGGGATGGAATGCCTCAGTTAGCCTCTATTTAATTCGAATTAATAATCGTCTCTAAATTGGTAAATGTTTAAATAAAAGAAAGAAATCCACTTGCAATTTACTAGTGTCCGTTAGCGGGTGGCGAGGAATACTTGGAGCAGGGCGTAACGCAGGCTGAAGCGGGCACGGTTCGCCCGCTATACAGGAACTAGCGAGAGCGAAGCCGAGTAGCCGAGCGTGATTTTCCACGCCGGGGAAAATCACGCGTTCCTGCGGAAAGTGTCCTCGACAGGACCCGCGTAAGGTCTTAAAGGAGTATTAATGGTAATGTTGCAGGGAGTTGAGTATTATATTTCCAAGCGCATGGGCAAGGCGATTATGGATTATAAGATGCTTGCTGATGGGGACAAGGTGGCGGTGGCTGTTTCCGGAGGCAAAGACAGCCTGAGCTTGCTTAAAATATTGAATGACCGCCGGCAATTCGTGCCGATAAAATACAGCTTGGTAGCGATACATATTGATCAGGGCTATCCTAAGTCCATTTCCGCAAAACTAAAGAAATATTTTGAGAAAGAAGGCGTTGAATACCATATCGTAAAAGTCGATGCCCTGCGTAAGACCAGGAAAAAAGATATAAATTGTTTCTGGTGTTCCTGGAACAGAAGAAAAGCCCTCTTTGAAGCATCTGTCCGGCTTAAATGCACCAAGGTTGCCTTGGGCCACCATATGGATGATATAATCGAGACGACTTTATTGAATATGTTTTTTCAGGGCGAGATATCCTCGATGAATCCTAACCAGGTATTGTTCGACGGGAAAATTACCTTAATCCGTCCGCTGGCTTATGTGGAAGAATATATGATCAAGCGTTTTGCCAAAGAAGAAAAAATCCCGCATGACACCTGCGTCTGCCCGAATTCAGTTACTTCTAACCGCGCCAAGATGGGTAAGATAATTCAGGATATGAAAAAAATCTGCCCGGACGTGAAGAAAAACATTTACCGAAGTTTAAAAAGGATAAAAACAGATTATTTGTTGTAAGAAAATCCCCCAGGGTGGTATAATGGAAATACAGTAATAGTAGGTAGTATATAGTATGTAGGGAAAAACAGAGGAAACATAAAATGCTCTGGTTAGTTGGGTTAATTTTTGTAGGGTTAACTATATTCATCGTTGCCATAGTTTTTAAAATGTCTGCGCAGGTAAATGAGCGCTTAAATCAGATGAACCAGTCGCTCCAGGAAGCCGGCAAGATCATTGGCTTAAACCTGGGAAACACCACCAATGTCTTTGGCAATGTCAAAGAACAATTGGGCAGGTTAGAAGAAACCAATAAACAGATAGTCGATATCAGCAAGGATATCTCAAGCCTGCAGGAGCTTTTGCGCGCCCCCAAGTTCCGCGGAGCAATGGGCGAAGTTTTGCTGGAGAATTTATTATCGCAAGTCTTGCCCAAGGATCATTACTCAACCCAATACCGCTTTAAAAGCGGAGAGGCAGTGGATGCCATCATTAAGCTCGGCGAAAGAATCGTTCCGGTAGACGCCAAATTCAGTTTGGAGAATTTTCAGAAGATGCTTGAGGCCCCGGATGAGCAATTAAAGTCCGCCTTGCGCAAAAAATTCATCCAGGATGTCAAGAACCGGATCGATGAAGTTTCCTCGAAATATATCCTGCCGCAGGAGAATACCTACGATTTTGCGCTGATGTATATACCGGCGGAAAATGTATATTACGAGATAATAATAAAAGAAGATATCTTTTCCTACAGTTTATCCAAAAAAGTAATTCCGGTTTCGCCGAATACGATTTACGCGTATCTGGAAGTCATCTGCCTTGGGCTAAAGGGCCTGAAGATTGAAGAGAACGCCAAGAAGATATTGAAATCTTTAAGCGCTTTGGAAATTGAAATCGATAAATTTAAGGAAGAGTTCAATATACTCGGAAGCCACTTAAGTAACGCCAATACCAAATACTCGGATTCGCAGAAGCGCCTGGATAAGCTTAGCGATAAGCTTATTAATATTCAAGATGCCAGGCAAATCGAAGCCAAATAATGATTTTGAGCGTTAAAGTTTGCCCAAAAGCCAGCCGGAATTTAGTTAAAGAAGAAGCGAATGGCTTAAAAGTGTATCTGACTAAACCCGCGCAAGACGGCTTAGCCAATGAACAGCTGGTCAATCTATTATCCGAACACTTAAAAATAAAAAAATACCAGATCAGGATACTTAAGGGCGGTAAATCCAGGAATAAACTTGTTGAAATTACTCAAAAATTATAATCCTCTGGAAGGCGCGGTTGGGGAAAACGTAGCCTGCGCTTTTAGCTCAAAGGCCGGCGGCAATATGTCTTTATCTTACGGGGATACAAGCAGGGCGCTTGAGAACCGTAAAAGTTTTTTAAGCTCTTTGGGTATAGATTATAAGGATTTAGTTTGCGCCAAACAAGTCCACGGGAACAGTGTTCGGTATGCAAGTGAAGCTGATAAAGGCCGGGGCGCGCTGGCTTACTCCGCATCTATTCCGGATACCGACGGTTTGATAACCGATACAAAAGATTTGCCGCTGGCAATATTTACCGCTGATTGTTTGTCCGTGTTTCTGTATGATCCGCAAAGGCCGGCAATAGGTTTAATCCACGCCGGCTGGCGTTCTTCCGAAGCCGGCATCGTTGCCTGCGCGGTTAAATCAATGCAGGGCAAGTTCAATACCGACCCTGCCCGGTTAATTGCCGGGTTTGGCCCGCGCATAAAAGATTGTTGTTACGAAGTGGCAAGAGACTTTAAAGGTAAATTTAGCTTGGGGCTGGCTGAAAGAACAGGCCGCCTGTATCTTGACTTGGCGCAAGTTAACAAAGAGCAATTAACCGGTTTAGGCGTTAAAGAAAAAAACATCTTTGATTCGGATTTCTGCACCGCCTGTTCTAATGAAGAATTCTTTTCTTTCCGGAAAGAAGGAAAAGGAGCCGGCAGGATGCTTTCGGTCATAATGCTTACTGAATAGATGATTCATATCCCGAAATTTAAACTGGATTTCGTTCTGCATACTTACAATACCACTTTAGAAGCAGTCAAAACTTCGCTGGCTGAATTCGGAGAGAAACTGGATGTCGCCGAAGTGGTTGATGCTTCGCAAAAAGGGAAGAACTTTAAGATAAACATAAATACCGAGGATCCTACGGTTGTTTTCGATGTCTGTTCGCAATTCGGCAGGATAAGGTCGGTAAAGGTAGAGGACGAAGGAGGGAAATAATATGCAAAAAGTTTTGATAGTCTATTATTCGCGGGGAGGCAATACCAGGAAAATGGCGGAATTGATTGCCGACGGCGTAAAAAGCGAAGGGATGGAAGCGGCAGTCAGGGATGTGAAGGATGTGCTTGCCGATGATTTATTGCAATATGGCGGCCTGGTTTTTGGTTCGCCCACTTATTACGGGACCATGTGCGCTGAAATAAAAAAGCTCTTTGACGATTCAGTCAGGTTCCACGGTAAATTAGACGGCAAAGCGGGCGCGGCATTTTCTTCCAGCCGCAACATTGCCGGTGGAAACGAAACTACGATTCTGGATATCTTGAATGCCATGCTCATACATGGTATGATTATCCAGGGTGATTGTTCCGGAGACCATTACGGCCCGGTAGCGATAGATTCTCCCGATGAGCGCTCGGTTAAGGAATGTTTGAGAATGGGCTCCAGGTTTGCGAAATTAGTTAAAAGGTTATCAAAGTAAAAAAATAAATGACAAATACCAAAGCACAAAATTCAAAATAAATTTAAATGACAAATACCCAATGACAAAACCTTGGTTTTGGTATTTGTGTTTTGAGTTTTGAATTTATTTTGGATTTTGAACTTTGTCATTTGTCATTAATATTACAATGTCCATTATAATATTTATAACTGCTTCTAGTGAAAAAGAAGCTAAAAAGATAGCAACCATGCTTATAAAGAATAAGCTGGCTGCTTGTGTCAATATCGTTAACGGCGTAAAGTCCCTGTTTTGGTGGAAGGGTAAGGTCGACCAGGCAAAAGAAATACTGCTTATTGTAAAATCCCGAAAAGAAAAATTCAATAAGCTCGCGAAGCTGGTCAAGGCCAGCCATAGTTATGCTGTCCCGGAGATAATCGCTGTCCCGATAGCCTGCGGTTTTAAGCCGTATTTAAATTGGATAAATGAATCTGTCCGGTAGCCCGCTCGATTATATTTTTGCCTTTGCAGGAGGGGTGCTTGTCAGCCTTACTCCCTGCATCTATCCGTTAATCCCGGTTACCGTTTTCTACATAGGCTCCAAAAGCGGTAATTCCCGGGCGAAGGGTTTCGGATTAAGCCTGATTTTTGTTACGGGCCTGGCTGTGACCTATTCTGTTTTAGGTTTAATCGCTTCGCTAAGCGGAAAGATTTTCGGTATAATAAGCGCTAATCCTTTAACCCTGATAATCGTAGGCTTGATTATTCTTTTATCCGGAATAAGCATGCTTTTGGATTTGTTCAATTTATCCTGGCAGGGGCCGCGAGTCGATACCGGGAAGAAAGGTTATTTTTCTACCTTTTTATTGGGGGCTTCTGCCGGTTTGGTCGCTTCTCCCTGTTTGACGCCGGCATTGGCTTCGATCCTCGCCTATGTATCTACCAGAAGAAATATAATTTTTGGGATGAGTCTGCTTATGGTTTTTGCCTATGGCATGGGCTTAATTTTGATTCTTGCCGGAACCTTTAGCAGTATATTGATTAATCTCCCCAGGCTGGGGAAATGGGCGGTTCATGTCAAAAGGGTTGGCGCTTTAATAATTATGGTCTTAGGGGCATATTTTGTTTATCAGGGCGCGAAAGGGTTTTAGCCGGATGAAAAAACACAAAATAATTATAATCTTGCTGTTGTTTTTTGCTTTCTTTGCCTCTTTAAGCTACGCTGCCCAGGACAGCCTGAATAGCTTTGGTATGGCTCCGGATTTTCAATTGGGGGATTTAAACGACAGGGTAATTTCCTTGAGCGATTATAAAGGCAAAAAAGCGGTTATGCTGTTTTTCTGGACGACGTGGTGCCCGTATTGCAGGGAAGAGCTGAATGTGCTTAATCAGGAATATTCTTCGCTGGTTAAAGATTCCATCGAGGTTCTGACTATAAACGTAGAGGAGCCCAGGTATAAAGTGGAGAAATATGTCAGGCGTTCCAATCTTGGCCTGGAAGTGCTTTTAGATTCAGACAGCCTTGTTGCCCGGGACTATGGCCTGATGGGAGTGCCGGCTTATTTTGTGATTAACAAATCCGGAGAAGTAGTTTCAGCAGGAAATCATTTTCCTAAAAACGCGATAAAAGAATTGGCCGGCAGGTAATTCAAGCCCGGCTTTAAAGAGCGCTGGCCGCGCAAAAGGAGAAAAATGTTTGATAAAATGAAACAATTGATGGATATGCAAAGAAAGATGCAGGATGTCAAGCGCCAGCTGGAAAGCGCCGCTTTCGATGTTTTAAGTTCCGATGGTTTAATCAAAATTACCATGAACGGCGCTCAAGAGGTCAAGGATGTTACGATACAGGCTGATTTGAAAGTTACCGACAAGGCCATTCTTGAAAAAGCCGCCAGGGACGCGTATAATAAAGCCATAAAGCGCTCTCATGATTTGGCCGCCGAAAAGATGCGCGGCGTAACCGGCCTGAATTTACCCGGCCTTACTTAAAAAAATGAATAAGAAAGTCTTGGAGCTTCTAAAAGCCCGTGAATTTGTCAGTGTGGCTACCTGCGACCTTCAGGGGAGGCCCAACGCCGCCCCGAAGTTTATCCTGAAGCTGGAAAACAATTATATTTATCTGGTGGATTATATTATCGGCAGGACATTCCAGAATATCAAGGCCAATCCGAGGATTTCCATCTCTTTTATAGATAACAATGCCTTGATGGGCTATCAGCTGAACGGTTCGGTTGAAATAATTGGCAGCGGGCAGGAGTATGATTCCCTGGTCAGGGATTTATCCCGGAAAGAAGTGGAATTGTCTACCCGCCGTATAATCGAGGGAGTTGCCAAAGGCAAATCCCATGAAGGATTCGAGCTGGGAATATCGGAGAAATTCGTTATGTTAAAGGTGAAAATCGAAGAAGTTGTGGAGATTGCTTCAAGCGGCTCCCTAAAGAGGGAAAAGATATGCGAGTGTTAAAAGGATTGGCTACCGGAGTGGGGAGTCTCCCGCACACCGATGCGGCAAGCGCCCTGGACCTTATCTTTAAACATGTTCCCAGTGCCCCTTTTTGGCCGCAGCTGCCCAAAAGAGATTTTCGCGAAGGGATGGTGGCGCAATTCAGCGAAAATCTGCCTTGCCTGAAGATTCAAAATACGGATATTGTCTTTGACCCCAAAAACAGGGAAAAAGAACTGGAAGCTTTTTATGAAAAAGTCATCTTCGAGGATTTGGATTATTTCCGGATAAGCGATAATTTCGCCCTGGGTTTGCACAAGTTCTACCAGAGGCTTGTGGATTCCGATGTGAGCAGAATTGATTTTATCAAAATTCAGGTTACCGGGCCGTTTACTTTTCTGGCGAGCATAAACGATGAAAACGGGGTGTCGCTCTTATATGACCGGATATTCCGGCAGGCTATAATAAAAGCCCTGAATATGAAACTGCGCTGGCAGGTTCAGTTATTCAGGAAGTTCGACAAACCGATAATCGCTTTTATCGACGAGCCGTATCTGTCCGCTTTCGGTTCGGCCTATACGCCCATAAGCAGGGACGACGTCATAAACGGATTGGCTGAATTCGCCGAAGGCCTGGACAGCAGGGATGTTTTATTGGGCGTGCATTGCTGCGGCAATACCGACTGGTCTATGTTTACCGATACCCCGGGCGTCGGGCTCATTAACTTCGACGCCTTTGGTTTTCAGGATAAATTTATCCTCTATTCCGAAGGCCTCAAAAGCTTCCTGAAAAGAGGGGGGATTATTTGCTGGGGCATCGTGCCTACCCAGGAACTTGGCGCCGGCGAGAACGCGCAGGCATTAACCGCCAGGCTTCGGCAAGGCATAGGCGAGCTGGTAAAAAAAGGAATAGAAGAGAAATTATTGCTTGAGAGCCTGATGATTTCTCCTTCTTGCGGTTTGGGGACTCTTGAACCCCAAAAAGCAAAGCAGGTTTTGGAGCTTCTTTCCGGGACTTCCGCTTTTATCGGGAAAAACCTGTAAAAATAAAATATTTGACAAAAGACGAGTTTGGTTATATATTACTTAGACATTTTCGCTTGTCAATCGGAGCTTGAAGAATAAATGAAGGAAATAAGAATACATGCCCGCGCAGGCCAGGGCGCAATCACTACCGCGTCGTTATTAGGTTACGCCTATTTTCTGAAAGGCCTTTGCCCTTACGCCTTCCCCAGTTTTGGCGCTGCCCGTATGGGCGCTCCGATGAACGCGTTTGTGCGCGTGGATTCCCAGCCGGTCCGCTTACGCAGCCAGATATACGAGCCGGATTACGTTATTGTCGCCGACCATACCCTTATGCGCGGTTACAACTGTTTTTCCGGGCTTAAGGAAGACGGCATAGCTATTATCAACGGTAAGGAAGAGCAGGTTTCTGTCCCCAAGCTTAAGCCTAAGCAAAAGGTTTTTGTCGTTCCGGCAAATGAGATTGCTTTAAAATATATAGGAAGGCCGTTGGGAAACACCGCTCTCCTGGGCGCTTTTTGCGCGGCTACCGGAGAATTGACTTTAGATGATTTAACCGCGGCTATTAAACATAGATTTAGCGCCAAGCTTCAGGAAGGCAACATCAAAGCTGCGCAAGAGGGGTTTGATTTAGTAAAGAGTAAAATCAAGGGGTAAATTATGTTTGGTCCATTAATCTGTAAACCGGGTTCGAGCAAAAATAACAAGACCGGTCCCTGGCGCACCGAGAGCAGGCCGAAGTTTTTAAAGACTAACTGTATCGCCTGTAATATGTGCGTGGTAGTTTGCCCGGAGGCCTGTATCAGCGGCCAAGGCAAGAACACGTATGACGTTGACCTTGATTATTGTAAAGGCTGCGGGAATTGCGCGGCAATTTGCCCCAAGAAAGATATTGAAATGGTTAAAGAAGAGGGAGCGTAATGAAAGAATTACTAGAAGGCTCAATGGCAGTAGCCGAGATTGTCAAGCTTTGTAAGCCCGGGGTTATTTCTGCCTATCCGATTACTCCCCAGACGCATATAGTGGAAGAATTGGCCCAGATAGTCGCTGACGGCCGCCTGAATGCCCAGTTTGTCAATGTAGAGAGCGAACATTCCGCCGCTTCCGTAGTTTTAGGCGCGGTGGCGACAGGCGTGCGCGCCTATACCGCTACCAGCTCCCAGGGGCTTTTTTATATGGCCGAAGTCCTTTATAATATCGCCGGTATGCGTTTACCGGTAATTATGACTACCGCTGCCCGCGCGATTTCAGCTCCGATAAATATCTGGAATGACCATCAGGATGCGGTTTCCTTGCGCGATGCAGGCTGGATCCAGTTGCACGCCGAAGATATACAGGAAGCGCTAGACTTGCATCTTATCGCTTACAGGCTGGGCGAAGATAAATCCATAATGCTTCCGGTAATGGTCTGTATGGACGGTTTTATCCTCACTCACGGGATGGAAACCGTGGATATGCCTACGCAGGAACAGGTGGATAAATTCCTTCCTCCTTACAAAGCCCCTTATAAATTAGATGTCGAGAATCCTTTGACTTTAGGCCCGCTAGTCGATCCGGAATATTATATGGAAGCCAGGTATGCCCTTAATGAAACGCATAAAGAAGCCCTGGCGCTTATTCCCAAATTGACTGCGGAGTTTGCTAAAGTATTCGGCAGGGCTTACAATGGTTTAGTCGAAGGTTATCAGTTGAAAGACGCCGAGAAGGTGATTGTGGCTATGGGTTCAGTTTGCGGAACGGTTAAAGAAGTTATCGACGAATTAAGAGCCAAGGGCAAGAAAGTCGGTTTGCTTAAGATTACATCTTTAAGGCCTTTTCCGGCCAATGCTATCTATGATGCTTTAAAGAATTCCCCGAAGGTGGCGGTTATCGACCGCGCGTTATCTTTAGGGTCTTTTGCTCCGTTAGCCGCGGAAGTAAAGGCGGTATTTTTTGGCAAGGCCAAAAAACCCCAGAATATAAGCAGTTTTGTAGTCGGCATGGGCGGACGCGACATTACCAGGGATTCGATTAAAGAAATCTTCCGGCTGATGAACGGTAAGGACAAGCAGGCGGAATTTATAGATTTAAAGCCAGAGCTTTTAAAGGAGAGTTATGAGTAAGACGCTATTTGCTCCGGGGCATACTGCTTGCGCGGGTTGCGGCCAGTCTATGGCAGCGCGCCTGGTTTTGGATGCGGCTGGCCCAAACACCATTATCGTAAATAATACCGGATGCCTTGAGGTTTTTTCGACCAAGTATCCCGAATCCTCTTGGCAGGTTCCTTTTATCCATTCGCTTTTTGAAAACGCGGCAGCAGTCGCATCGGGAGTAGAGAGCGCGATCAAATATTTAGGCAAAGCCGATAATATCAACATAATCGCCCAGGGCGGAGACGGAAGTAGCGCAGACATTGGCCTGCAGGCGCTCTCCGGGATGCTTGAGCGCGGGCATAATATTTTGTATGTTTGTTACGATAACGAGGCGTATATGAACACCGGGGTGCAAAGAAGCGGGCTTACGCCTTTTGACACCAATACTACGACGAGCCCGGCGGGTATTG
>JAQUOO010000025.1 GCA_028717055.1 Candidatus Omnitrophota bacterium
TCGAAAAATTATGTATAATGGCTCTGTGATTTAATTAATCTTACCTCATTAAAATTGACCGTCGTAATTCTGCTGAAGAATTACTCAGGCCTCGCTTGGCTATTCAATTATCAAAGAGCTCATGTTTACCCCTGCGGGTAAAACAAAAACGCTCCGACACGAAGTCGGAGCGTCTAAATTTACACTACTCTCGACGCTCATCCCGTCGGTCAATTAACTACATAAATTTATCAAAACCTCTATTTGTCTTTTTCATAGACCCCTTAATTAGAGGGAATACTAAGTTTACATGATTTTGTATTTTTGTCAAGACCTTTTTTAACTATTTTTTTACGGTCTGGAACTACGCCATTAATACTTAAGCATCAACCATTTAAAGTTTATCTAAAACTTTCAAGAATGCCTCGACTACCCTGGGATCGAATTGCGTGCCGCTGTTTTTCCTTATCTCCTCCACAGCCGCTTCTTTGGTCAATGGAACCTTCCTGTAAGAACGCGCCGATATCATTGCTTCATAAGCATCGGCAAGATGAATTATGCGCGCACCCAAATGTATATCTTCTCCGCGCCTGCCTTCCGGATAACCTGTGCCGTCAAAATGCTCATGATGCTGGCTGACTAAACCTATTACATCATTTAAGAAGGTTAATGGCTCCAAGATATGCGCGGCAATTGTCGGATGTTTACGAATCTGCTTCCACTCTTCTTCCGTAAGAGGCGTGACCTTGCCCAATATGCAATCCTCTACGCCTATTTTGCCCAAATCGTGCAGTTCGCAAGCTTGACGAATAGTCTCGATTTCTCTGGCTGAAAGCCCCATTTCAGCGGCAATAACCGTAGCATATTTGGCAACGCTTTCGGAATGACTATGCGTATAATGGTCCCGGGCGTCAATTGCCTGAGCCAAAACCTTGATTGTGCGCATATAAGTAGAACGCAAGTCTTCATAAAGCCGGGTGAGATTCTTGGTAGAATCTTCTATCCGTTTGGCTAAAAGGGAATTTTGTTTTTCCAAAGCGGCATTGCTTTCTTTCAGGCCTTGAGTAAGCATACGGTTATCTTGTATCAAGGTATGTATTTCGATGCCTTTTTTTACCAAAAAGAATAGTTTTTCAAGATTTACGGGCTTGGTAACAAAATCAAAGATGCCCAAACCGAATAAATATTCCAGCAGCTCTTGCTTATGCTCATCAAGAAGCGCGATTATAATGCAATCAGAGTCAATACGCTTAAGCCCCTTAATCAGCTCCGCAGAGTTCAAATCAGGCATTTGCGGCTTAATAATAATCAAATCAAAATCATTTTCCCTAAAAGACTCCAGCCCTTGCCTTGCTGTCGGCTGGAACGAAACAAAATATCCGCCCTCCACCATCAGTTGCTCTACCAAATGCCTCGACAGTTCATTATCATCGCAAATAAATAAGATTTTATTATTTTCCGGCATAAATTACTCCTCAGTTGTTATCCTTATCGCTTCATCAAGAGTAATCAACTCTTGCTTAACCTTTAAAAAAGCGTTATCTCTCAAAGTTTTCACTCCTTTACCACGCACATAATCCTTAATCCTGTCTAAAGATTCTTTACGGATAATCATCTCGCGCATATTATCATCGACCGCAACAGCTTCGAAAATCGCGGCTCTGCCGTAAAAACCGGTATTGTTACAATAGCTGCATCCCGATGCTCTGTAAAAAATGGCCTCTCCGGGAAAACCTATTTTCTTGAGAAAATCCCCGGGAACTTCTAGAGGCCTACGGCATTTCATACAGATTTTGCGCGCCAAACGCTGGGTGCAAAGCATGGTAACGCCAGAAGCCACCAAAAACGGTTCAACTCCCATATCAATTAAACGAATAATACCGGATAAAGAATCGTTAGTATGCAATGTGGAAAAAACCAATTGCCCGCCAAGAGCGGCCTTAACCGCGATATCCGCGGTCTCGGAATCCCTGATTTCCCCGATCATCACGATATCCGGATTCTGTTTTAACAAAGAACGTGTTCCCGAAGCAAAATCGAGGCCGATTTCCGATCTTACCTGAATTTGGCTTATCCCTTCTATGCGATATTCGATCGGGTCTTCAATCGTAATGATGTTTTTCTCGGGGGCGTTCAACTGATTCAACGCCGAATAAAGAGTAGTGGATTTACCCGAACCGGTTGGTCCGGTAAGCAAAATCAAGCCGGATGGCTTAACAAGCGCTTCTTTAAAAATACGCAAGGGCTCTTCGGAAAAACCAAGGCCGTCCAAACCGGCAGGCAAATTTTCTTTATCCAAGACGCGTAAAACAAACTTCTGGCCAAATGCCGTAGGAAGCACCGAAACACGAAAATCCACTTCTTTTCCTTCAAGCTTGGCCTTAAAACGGCCGTCCTGCGGCACGCGGTTTTCGGCAACATCCAAACTGGATATAACTTTTACACGCGTCAAAATAGCATTCTGCCTTGATTTTGGAAGCCTGAATGCGTCGCAGAGAGAACCGTCAATACGATAACGAACACGCAAACAATCATATTCCGGTTCGATATGAATATCCGACACCCTGTTTTTTAGCGCTCTGCTCAATATAAGTTCGATCAGTTTAACAACAAGGGAATTTTCACTCTCTTCAAGCATGCTGGATAACCCAACCTTATCCTCCTTGGCCAATTCAATATCACTTTTACCAAGATTATTCTCCGGAAAGGTTTCACTGAAAATATGCCGCATATTCTGAAAACCGGAACCATACTGAGCCTCTATCGCTCCAGCGATTTCTTCGACAGAGCTTAAGACCGCATCGACATTATAACCGGCAAATGGGCGTAAATCATCAAGGGCAAATATATTTAGAGGATCGGATACGGCAACAGTAATAGTAGCGCCAAACCTGGAAATAGGAATTACCCCATAAAGCCTGGCTATCCGCTCAGGGATAAACCCGGCTACCAGATTATCAACTTTATATTTAGCCAAATGTATACTTGGCATATAGAGCTTTTCGGAAAGCAACGATGACAACGCTTCTTCCGAAATACCCCCCTGCTCGACAAGAATATCCCTTAATAAACCCCCGTTTTCTTTCTGCAGTTTCAAAGCATTTTCGATCTGCTCGCCACTCAGATGCCCATCGGCAACAAGTATCGCAATAATCCTGTCTCTTATTGTTTGCATATTAAAAAATCGTAATTCGAAACTGATAATTAAAGGTTGCCGGATAACGATTATCCGGCCCCCGGCAAATTTCGCTTAACTACCTGACTAATTCATCAGGAGCGGTTACCCGGAAAACCTCTTCCAGGCTAGTCAGGCCTTTTAAAGCCTGGGCAATACCGTCCTCCCTTAATGTATGCATTCCTTCTCGACGCGCCTGTTCTTTTATCATGCGTTCAGGCGCATTTTCCAAAATCAACTTGCGTATCGTATCGCTTAACAAAATGGCCTCGGCAATCCCGGTCTCCCCATTATAACCCGTATTAAAACAATGCAAACAACCTTTTGCCCTAAAGAACCTGGGATCCTTAATGCCATTTAATTTGATTTTAAGTATATTCAACAATTCTTTCTTTATCGTATACTCTTCTTTGCAATGAGAACAGATTTTACGGACTAAACGCTGGGCCACTACACAGACAAGAGAAGAATTAACAAGATAGGGCTCAACGCCCATATTGACCAAATTGACAATGGCACCGGCAGCTGTAAGAGCGCCCATGGTCGATATGACTAAATGCCCGGTAAGCGCGGACTTGACCGCGATATCAACGGTTTCATAGTCGCGCATTTCGCTTACCATTATTACGTTAGGATCTTGTTTTAATATCGAATGCAAAACAAAGGCAAAAGTGAGTCCTATGTCCGGGCGGACAGTTACCTGATTTACCCCTTCCAGGCGGTATTCCACCGGATCCTCTACCGTAACAATGTTTTTGTCCGAAGCATCGATAAATTTCGCCAGCGAATATAAAGTAGCGGTCTTTCCGCTGCCGGCCGGCCCGCAGACAAGAATCAATCCTTGCGGTAATTTAGCCGCTTTCTCAAGATCCGCAAGTATATGCTGGCTGAATCCGAGTTTTTCTATATCTAAGGCTATCTTGGTTTTATCCATAATGCATATAGCCACCTTCTCACCGAAAACGCAAGGCAATATTGAAACGCGAAAATCTACTTCCCGGATTAAGAATTTTAGCTTGAAACGACCGCTCTGAGGGAGCCTGTGTTCGGCAATATTCAAGTCCGACATCGCCTTAATACGCGAAACAATGGCTGGATGGATATTTTTGGAAAAGGTTTTTTCTTCGCGTAAAACCCTGTCAATGCGAAAACGCACGCGTAAATAATTGCTAAAGGGCTCAATAAGTATATCCGAGGCTTTGCTCCTTACCCCTTCCTCAATAATCATATTGGTGACTTGAATAGCCTGAGCCTGCCTGCTGATGAGATTCAGTTCCTGATCCGAAGGAGAAACCTCTTTTTCTTCTTTGACCAGTTCAAGAGGAGGAGCGGACATAACTTTAAGCAGCTCATTTGAGCTATCGATAGAATCCGAAAAAAAGAAGTCTATTGTCCGCAGGATATCCTGGCTATCCGAGATAACCGGATTAATCTTATACCCGCCGAGCGAACTGACATGGTCAACGGTAAAAATATTAAGAGGATCAGCCATTGCCAGCGTGATCATATCGCCGGTCTTGGAAACAGGGACTATTTTGTAACGCCGGGCAATATTAATAGGTATGATTTTAACGATATCAGGGTCAATCCTGAAATGTTTGAGATCAATTAAAGGCAGCCCTAAACTTCTGCTCAGGACAAAATCAAGCTCCTCCTCTTTGATAAAATTAAGGCCGATAATTGCGTCCCTTAGGCAACCGCCATTTTCTTTTTGCGCCGAAAGCGCCTGGCTAAGCTGTTCCCAGGTAAGAAGCCTATTATTGATTAATATTTCGGTAAGATAGTCCTTGAGAGAGGCCATGTTTTTAGTAACCAATAACTCCCTTAACCAATAACTCAATGAAAAGCCTGAAAATGAAGAGTGATTGGTTACGGACTTACGGGTTAATAATTATATCCTTATAAAATATTCCCAATAGCTCTTTCAAAAGGAGCTGAGACAATACTTCCTGCGCTGCAGCCGAAAATTTAACTCGCACTTTCAGTTGCCTCGACATTATGAGAATTAAACATGGCCAAAAATTAAGTTATTGCCCATTGCCTTGATTCAAATTATACAGCTTATCTTATTTTATGCAATAGTTTTAAACAAAGGCGCTAATAGACACAGAAGAAAATTATCAGCTCGCCATTATTTCGTTAAATTCGGCTTTTAGAATATCCTTATTGACCCCTGTATCGATAAAATCCCAGGGTAAAATATCTTCGATTTCTTTTTGCCCCAGGTATTCTTCCGGGTCTATGTTTAAATCTGCAAAAGCGCTCGTCCACTTATCGAAATCAAAATAACTGCTCCAGGCGTCAAACTTAGCGCCTTTTTTGTATGCAGCCAGGATAACTTCGGATAACCTTCTGTCTCCGCGCGAAAGTATTCCTTCTATAAAACTCATTGAACTGTTATGAAAACTTAAAACGAGCCGCTTATGCTTCCTGGCTTTCATAATCAAATATTCCTGTTTGCTCTTTATGGAATCAAGATTATCCATTCTTAACCATTGCAAGGCCGTATGCGGCTTAGGAATTAGAGTATTAATGCTTATATTGACTCCGGCCGGCCCCTTCCCTGTTTTTCTTTTCAATTCCGAGACGCGGACTGAAAAATCGATAATCGCATCAAGGTCATCATTATCTTCCCGGGGAAGGCCAATCATAAAATAAAGCTTTACGTGTTGATATCCGGATTGATACGCTTGTTCCAGGGCTTTAAAGAAATCGTCGCTACTGAAATCCTTGCGTAAAATGTCGCGTAACTTTTCCGAGCCGGCTTCCGGAGCAAAAGTGAGACCGGTTTTTTTAACCTTGGCGATCAGAGAAGACGCATCCCCGATAAGCGATTTTGCCTTTAGAGACGGCAAAGATAAACTTACTGTCTTGGGAGAAAATAAGCACGTTAACTCTTTAATGATATTCTCTATTCCGGGATGGTCGCTTACCGATAATCCCGCAAGGGAAATTTCTTCATACCCGGTATGCTTATACAGGCCCGCGGCCAAATCCAGCAAGCGCTCTGTGTCTTTTACCCTTAGAGGGAAATACTGCGACCGCGCCTGGCAAAAAATGCAACGGTTGGGGCATCCCCGCATAATCTCCAAGGTTATCCGATCATGAATTATCTGCGTATATGGCACAACCCAATCTAAAGGATAATAAACTGAATTAATATCCTTAACAAAACGTTTCTTTATCTTTACGGGGGATGATTCCGCTTTAGGCTTACATCCCGTTATTCGGCCGCGTTTGCCATAGGATACTTCATAAAAAGACGGCACATATACGCCTTCAATTTGTGATATTTTAAACAGCAGTTCCTGCTTATTGAGCCTGCCGGATTTATATTCATTTTTATGCCTCCGGTAAATGTCGATTATCTCAAACAAGATATCCTCGGCTTCGCCTATAACGAAGAAATCGAAAAAAGCATGCATGGGCTCAGGGTTAAGCGTGCACGGCCCGCCTCCGACTATCAAAGGATGCTCATTGCCGCGTAAACTGGCTTTAAGCGGGACATCTCCCAGGTCAAGAATATTCAACACATTCGTATAATCAAGTTCCGAACCCAAAGAAAACCCGACAAAATCGAATTCATTCATTTCCCTGCGCGAATCCAAAGATAAAATCCGCCGGTTATTTTGACGTAAAAGCTCCTCCATATCTTTATTGGGAGAAAAAAATCTATCGCAAATAACATCGGATACGCTATTCAAAAGACTGTAAATGATCTTCAGGCCCAAATTGCTCATCCCTACCTCATAAAGGTCAGGAAAAGAAATCGCGAATTTTACATTAGCCTTGTTAAAATCTTTCTTCGCGCAATTTATCTCTTTACCCATATACTGCGCAGGCTTGTTGACTTTCAATAACAGGTCATCATACATATTTATAAGTTCCCAATCACCAAATCCCAATGCCGAATGAAATCACAATTATTCAATGCCCAAATTGGAACTTGGATAATTCATTCGTCATTGGAGCTTGGATATTTAATTTAAAACACTGCCCTTGTCTTATCAATATTAACCAAAATCCCCAACGCTATAAAAGTAACTAAAATTGACGAACCGCCGTAACTCATTAACGGCAAAGGCACTCCCACAACAGGAGCCAAACCCAAATTCATAGCTATATTCACCGTAATCTGTATGGCAAGCACCAAAGTAACCCCGTAAGCCAAAAGCTGGCCAAAGGAATCCTGCGTCCTTTGAGCAATAAGGAATCCCTGCCTTATTAAAATATAATACAAAGATAATAACGCAAAGCTGCCCAGGAAACCCCACTCTTCCGAAAAAGTAGCGAAAATAAAATCCGTATGCGATTCAGGCAAGAAATGTAACTGGCTCTGGGTTCCGGAAAGCCAGCCTTTACCAAAAAGCCAACCCGAACCTATTGCTATTTTTGATTGCACTATCGTATACCCTGCGCCAAGCGGGTCAATGTTGGGGTTCAGGAAAACCAACAACCTGTCTTTTTGGTAATCACGCAAAAAATGCCACATAAAAGGCAAAAACAGGCTGACAACCGATACCAGAAGAACGATATATCTTAACCGGACACGGGTCAGGTAAAGCATAGCGATAAACAAAATAAAAACAATCATTCCGCTGCCTAAATCCGGCTGTTCGACAATTAAAGCGACCGGGAGCGCGGTAAAAAAAGAAGGCAGTATAAGCCCGCGGAATATGCCGAATTTACCGGAAGATAGCTGAATGCTATCGGTTGACTTGCGGCTAAAATAACGGGCAAGAAATACAACCATGATAATCTTGGCCAATTCCGAAGGCTGAAAATTAAACCAGCCTATTCTTAACCAACGCTGGGCACCTAAACGTATAGCCCCTAATATAAAAACCAAAAACAGAAAAAATAAATTAAAGATATACAAAAAATGGGTCCAATCCCACAACCTGCGGTAACTTATACTGGAAACAATGAGAAAAAGTGTTAAGCCCAGGATAATCCAGAGGACCTGCCGCTCAAAAATAGTCTGCCAGAGCTTGCCTTCTTTCTGATAAGTGCTGCTGTATATTGATAATACGCCGAGCGAACATATCAAAAGCGCCGTAACCAATATTACCAAAAACGAGTTCCTCAAGTTAAAACTCCTTATTTTTAATTAAAATATAGGTTCTAATCACCAAATCCCAATGTCGAATGAAACCCCAATTACTCAATGCCCCAATTGTAACTTAGAATTTGGTTAATTCTTTCGTCATTGGGGCTTGGAAATTGGGAATTTTCAATTAAACCAATCCCTGATTAACCATTTCCTGAATTATCTGCCTAGCCACCAAACACGAAACATAGCCGGGCCCGCCATGTTCTAATAAAACACAAATTACGAATCTCGGATTCTTGTATGGAAAAAATCCGGCAAACCAGGCGTGGGGCTGCCCGGGAGGAGCTTGAGCAGTGCTGGTTTTACCTGCTACGCTAACAGGCAAATCGGATAAAACGCTCCCTGTGCCCTTAGGATCGCTCACGACTCTGCGCAACCCATCCCTGACATAATCAACAGTCTCTCTGTCTATAACCAATTTTTCGCTTTTTTCCTGATAAAGGGATACATCCCTTCCATCTATAGCCTTAACTACATAAGGGCTGACTAGATAACCACCGTTAGCGAAAACTGCCATCATCCGGGTAATTTGAAGCGGAGTGACCAAAACATCCCCCTGGCCGATACTTAAATTAGCCGTATCGCCGTCAAACCAGTTCCTGAACTTGTTAATCTTCCTCCAGAGCGGCGAAGGAATAAAGCCTGCTTCCTCATAAGGAAGCTCAAAAGATGTTGTTTTGGATAAACCAAATTTAAGGGCATAATCATGTATGCTTTGAGGCCCGATGAGCAAACCAGTCCTATAAAAGAAAACGTCGCAAGAATAAGCAAGCGCGCCTGCTAAATTTTGTATTCCATGCGTGCTCCAGCATTTGAATTCCCGATTCCCGATTCGCGTGCTCCCCTGACAATTAAACGAGGTGTTCTGGTTTATTTTTTTGCTTTCTAACGCCGCGCTCCCTACAATAACTTTAAAAACTGAACCGGCAGGATAACTGGAACTTATCGCGCGGTTAACCAATAAAGAGCGGGAATCGCTAAAGATTCCGGCAATTTCATTATTGCTTTTCTCCGCGAATACCGCGGGATTAAACGCGGGAGAACTGGCCATTGCGAAAATTTCCCCTGTATAAGGATCCATAATTACAACGGCGCCGGGTTTATCTGAAAGCGAGTCTTCGACTATCTTCTGAATCTTAATATTCAGGCTTAAACGGATATTCTTGCCATTAAGCGGAGGCTTAAACCCCAAAGTACGTATGAATTTTCCCTGGTGGTTAACTTCAAATGAAACGCCCCCCTCTTCCTGCCGTAAATAATAGTCATATTTTTCTTCGACACCTCCAAAACCGACGATATCTTTAGTTTTATAGCCATAATCTTCCAGTTTAGTCAGGCGCCAACGGTCAATTTCGCTGACATAGCCTAAAACATGGGAGGCTAGTTTGCCATTCGGATAATACCTTAAGGGATTAGGCTGGACTATTATTGCCGGCAGATCAACTTTGAGTTCCGCCAGAGAGATAGCGTCTTTAATATCTATATTCCTGGCTAATACAACAGGAATCGATGAAGAGACAAAGTTAACCTTATAGGCATTTTTTAAGTCTTTGACGCTCTTCCCCAGGATTCTCGAAGCGTCTAAAATGATTTTCTCCCGCTGCGAAGCATCTTGCGGAAGAACCATCAGATCATAAGAAAGTTTATTGCCGGCTATTATATTATCCTCACGGTCAAGAATCGCTCCCCGGCTGCCGTTTTGCGCAACCAGCCTTACACAATTCCTATTACCCAAATCTTTATACATCCTGCCGTGAATGACTTCCAGGTTAAGCAACCCGAGGATAAGAAATATGAATACAGAAGTTACAGCCCAAATGACTATCCGAATCCTAATCATATTCTAACCTTGATAACTTTAAGAATAAAAGGCAGGGTTAGCGCTGTGTAAAACGAACCCAGAATAACAATGCGTAAAAATATCCCCAAGGGAACGCTTGCCCCGGAATAGAAGATAAATAAGCCGCTGATAATGTTTTGCAATAACGCGATCAAAAAAACCAGCAAAACCGCAATCATGTTGTCCTCTATAGATACTTTGCGGGAAATCTTGACAACCATAAAACTCCAGCAGCTAAACAATAAAATATTTAATCCAAAACTGCTCAAGCTGAATATATCCTTAAACATACCTACTGATGCCCCAAAGATAACGGCCCACCGCATCTTTAAAAAAAGCCCGGCAATGACGACAACAATCAAAAGGAAATCCGGGCAGGCCCCAAAAATTGTTAAATGCCGTAAGAAAACCAGCTGGAATAAACCTAGAATTAAAGTAACAAACAAGAGTTTGGGGGTCTTCATGAAGCGACAATCAGAATTTCTTCAATGCTGGAAAAGTTTATTGCCGGTTTAATTACGGCGAAACGGCTAAGGCCTGAAAATTCTTTACCAATATCAACCACTGTCCCGATAAGCAACCCTTTGGGATAGGTATCATTTAATCCCGAAGTAACTATTATATCTTTTAATCTTATGTCCGCATCCTCGGGTAGATACTTCATAAGCAGATTTGAACCCAGTGTCCCGCAAACCAGGCCTTCTTGACGGGAACGCTGGACTAGGCTGGAAACCCCCATATTAGGATCATTAAGCAGCATTATTTTACTGGTTGAATCCGCTGCCTCAACCACCCTTCCGGCTAGCCCCAAATAAGTCACTACAGCCATTCCTTTACGGACCCCGTTAACCGCGCCTTTATCAATCACTAAACCTGTTGACCAATTATCAGCAGGCCGGGCAATTACCCTGGCCGGGATAAATTTAGGCCCTGATTTTTGCTTGAGAGAAAGCAGGTTATTTAAACGGCGATTCTCCAGGTATATTTCGTTTAAGCCATTAAGTTTATGCCTTAGGAAGTCATTTTCCTTCCTGATAATTTCATTATCCTGAAGATTACGGTGATAAAAAATGAGCCCGCCGATTTCCCGCTGGAGCGCAGAAACAAGGCTAAGCGGAAATTTCGAAATATTTAATCCAGGGATTCTAAAGATTGATATGGAAGCGGAAAGAAAAAAGAGAAGAAAAACTGCTGCTAAGAGAGGGATTAAATTCTTTTTATTAAGGTTAAACACATTTTATATTTCTTGAAAAATCTATAAGGTGCTCATTTCGGGTTTTACCGAAACAGTGACTTTCCTAAGATATTTTATCTCGTTAAGAACCTTGCCTGTGCCGTTGGCTACCGCAGTAACCGGATCATCAGCGACATGGACGGGCAAACCTGTCTCTTCTGAAATCAGCCTGTCCAGCCCTTTAAGAAGCGAACCGCCGCCGGCCATAACAATACCATGCTCGATTAAATCCGAGGCCAACTCCGGAGGAGTGCGTTCAAGAGAAATCTTGGTTACTTCCAGAATAGCCCTTAACGGTTCCTGCAGTGATTCTCTGATTTCTTCCGACGTAATGGTTACTGCCTTAGGAAGGCCGGCTATCAAATCCCTTCCCTTGACCTCCAGAGTTATTTCTTCTTCCAAAGGATAGGCCGAACCAATCTTTATCTTGATATCCTCGGCAGTGCGTTCCCCCACCATCAAATTATAAGTTTTCTTAAGATATTCTATAATGGCTTCATTCATTTCGTCTCCGCCAATCCGGATAGATTTAGAGAAAACGATTCCCGCCAATGATATCACCGCGATTTCAGTTGTGCCGCCGCCAATATCTATAATCATATTACCCACCGGCTCTTGTATGGGCAAGCCTACTCCGATAGCTGCCGCAACCGGCTCTTCAATCAAGAATACGTCTCTGGCGCCCGCGCGCTCCGCTGACTCCTTAACTGCCCGGCGTTCGACTTCGGTAATCCCTGAAGGTATGGCAATAACAATCCTCGGCCTGATCTGAAAACGGCGGTGCCTGACCTTCCTGATAAAATGCCTAAGCATTGCCTCGGTAACTTCAAAGTTCGTAATGACTCCGTCGCGCATAGGCCTTATAGCAACAATATTCCCGGGTGTGCGGCCAAGCATGCGCTTAGCCTCTTCGCCAACCGCCAAAACATGGCTTGTCCCGCGCTCAACGGCAACCACCGAAGGCTCACACAACACTATCCCCTGGCCTTTTACGTATACAAGTGTCGTGGCCGTGCCTAAATCTATACCTATATCATTGGAGAATAAATCCAGAAGATAATCAAAGCCTTGTTTGAATAATTGCTTAATTTTGCCCATTTTTCTCCTAGGAAAATTGCGGTATACGGACTTTCGGTTAATTATAGGAATTCTAGCAGAGATTAAACCCTCTGTCAAACAAAAAGTTAAGTAAAACAGATGCAAGGTTCATGTCTAAATTAGGCTATTTAAGGTCTTCAGAAAACCTGGGAAGGATTTATTAATGCAAGAGACATCGTCTATGGTAGTTGAACCGCTTGCCGCAAGCCCTGCGATAGCCATGCTCATTGCCGTGCGATGGTCGCCAAAGCTTTTTACCTTTGTTCCATAAAGCCTGCTGACGCCTTTAATTATAATATTTTCCCGGTTTCCGGTCTTAACTACTTTTATATCAGCGCCCATTTTAGCTAAATTCGTAACCATCGATTTGACCCGGTCGGTTTCTTTAACCCGCAATTCTCCGACACCTTCGAATACGGATACGCCCTTAGCAAGGCTTGCAGCGACCATAAGAATGGGAAGCTCGTCAATCAAAGAAGGAACCTCATCCCTTCTAATCCTTATTCCGCATAATGCGCTGCTTTTAACCTGGATATCTCCCATAGGTTCATTGCCCGGATAACTGGATTCTTGGACCGCAATCTTAGCCCCCATACTTTTTAAGGCACTAATCACCCCCCGCCTCCCGGGATTGAGGCTTACGTTTTTAATGCGGATTTCCGAATCAGGAATGATGCTTGCTGCAACCATAAAGAATGCCGCCGAAGATATATCAGAGGGTATATACAGGACTCCCGGAGAAGCCAAATCCTGGCCGCCTTTAATTATTATGGCGCTGCCTTTAATCTTTACGTTTGCTCTGAATAATTTGAGCATCCGTTCGGTATGATCCCTCGTTTTA
>JAQUOO010000026.1 GCA_028717055.1 Candidatus Omnitrophota bacterium
AAAGCAGAGCGTTTCCATCAGTAACCTCCTTTTTGTTGTTCTTGAGCGAACAACTTAGGTTACTAAAAGCTCTGCTTTTTTGTCAAATAGCGGGCTTAAAAGTCAGCAAGATTTATTATAGTGTCTTCCTAGATTTTCTATTTTCAATAATTTTCTGCCAATACTTCGTAAAATGACTGTGGGTGCTTGCAGGCAGGACATTCTTTAGGAGCCTCATTCCCTTCAAAAACATAACCGCAATTTATACAATGCCATTTTGCCGGCGCCTTCTTCTTAAACACTTCTGAGTTAACGATATTGTTAATCAATTTTCTATATCTTGCCTCGTGGAATTTTTCTACCTTTGATATCTGGTCAAAAGAACGCGCGATTTCAGAAAACCCTTCATCTTTTGCTATCCTGGCAAAATCCGCATAAAGAACCGTCCACTCCATATTCTCCCCGGAAGCGGCCTGTTCAAGATTGGTTTTAGTGTCTTTGATTGTTCCTGCAGGATAAGATGCAGTGATTTCCACATCTCCTCCTTCAAGATATTTAAAGAATACCTTGGCATGCTCTTTTTCGTTTTCCGCGGTCTCAATAAAAATATTGGCAATCTGCTCAAATCCCTCTTTTCGCGCCACACTGGCAAAATATGTGTATCTGTTGCGCGCCTGTGCTTCTCCGGCAAACGCCGCCAGAAGATTCTTCTCCGTCATGGTGCCCTTAACCGACTTACTCATTACGATATCCTCCTTACTCTCCAATCTTTTCCATAGGCTTATTGCAGCAAACCAATTCTCCCCCGCCTGCTTTTGTCACCACTACCTCATTCCCACACACGTTACAACGGTATTTTTCTCCTGTTTTCTTAACTCCCATTCCTTCCTCCTGCTTTTTTAACTTCTCTCCGGCCCCTAATAATTTTAACCAAAACGACAATTTTCTTAAAAAACCCATACTGCGTTAAGCGACCAAGCGTCTCCCCGGAAGTTGAATTTCGTTGCATACTCTGCATTAAACTTGGCAGTCAAGGAACATTTATTCTCAACGATCCACCAGTTGATTAACGCTCCTACTCCTGCGGTATAGCTTAGCGCTTTTTTATTAGTAGCTGCGCTTCCTCGCTCTCCGGTAAGTTGCAGCTGGTTATAACCGAGTAGGGCTATTTCAGCGCGCGGATGAACATAATGCGATACGCCATATTCAAACGTAATCGTTTGACCCGGCTGGACATCCTCGTCGATTTTTCTGGAGTTCCATTCATAGGTCGGCCGGATAACGAATGCGGTAGAATGACTGGCGGAAGGAAAATAGAACAAATTCGCCTGGACCTGTTGAGTCCAAAAACCAAAACCGATATTTGCAATACTATCTTTATCGTAATAACCGGTCGGAGAGTAAAAACCGTAACTTAAACCAATATCGTAATGCTGCCCCCGCCAAGCAAACCAGAGCGGCTGAACATATAAGTCACCAAAACCTGTATTTTGTTCCATGAAATCCGTTGAACCTCCGGCGCTAAGAGATTTAGTAACATTGCCGACAGAAATAGCACAGGCAGAACTTGCCTGCGCTTTCGCCTTAAACCGCGCATACCCCCATGACGGAGAAATAACCAAAGCATAATCAGCTCCTAAAAATTTTACGTTTGGCACCCAGGTCAAATCAAACGTCTGCATGAAATTATCCAGACTAAAATCAAAATTAGCGGAACCATCTCCATCAATAGTCACTGGTGTAGATTTATTCCCGATATTAATATATTTAGTCGCCGTACCCAAAGCAGATAGCGAATCAAATTTACTTCCGCCCGGCCCCCTAAAACCATCGCTGGCATAATACTTGTTGTAAGCAAAAAGGGAGAACCCCTTCTTCGAAGACATCAGGTAATCTCGCACACCATTGGAATCAGGCGAATAATGACCAAGGTTAGCAGCATATGCGGCTGGATATACACAAAGGACGGCTAAAGCAAAAATTATAACTCTGGCCAGCATAAACATACCCCCTTCTAGTTCGCAATACCGGCTCTCTTACTTTTTACTTCTCTCAACACTCGATACCGCTTCCAGTTGAAACTTTTTCTATCTCTGTCTTTGGTTTTCCAGCAAGATGAGTAACTTCAAAATAATCTTATCTTTAATAACTATGCCCCCGATAGAAATGATTATAACTTCCGCGCTTTAGTATATCAAGATATTTTAATCTTCATAAGCTAAAAACAGGCTTATCAAAGACAGAATCCGCTTATGGATAAAAAACCTTTACCAGAAAAGAACATCTCAAGATAATTGCCGCAGAATAAGACTTCGCATAACGTTTTGTATTTGACAGGTCAGGCTGGCTGGGATATACTTAAGACCCAATACGCGGAAGTGGTGCAACTGGCAGACACGTCGGTCTCAGAAGCCGATGCCGTAAGGCTTGAGAGTTCAAATCTCTCCTTCCGCATTATTTTCTAAACTTGCGGGAAATGTTTCTTTTTGAAGTAGAGCGCTACATTAACAAGACTTATCAATACAGGAACCTCGACTAACGGCCCTATCACGGCGGCAAAGGCGACTCCTGAATTAATCCCGAAAATACCCACAGCAACCGCTATCGCCAGCTCGAAGTTATTACTGGCAGCAGTGAAAGAAAGCGTGGCGCTCTTAGCATAACTTGCCCGGGTTTTTCTGCTCATATAGAATGAAATCAGAAACATAACCACAAAGTAAATCAAAAGCGGCAAAGCTATCCTGGCCACATCCAGAGGGATCCTAACGATATATTCTCCCTTCATCGAGAACATAACCACGATCGTAAATAATAAAGAAACCAGGGTAAGCGGGCTGATTTTAGGGATAAACTTCTCGTGATGCCAAGCCTTGCCTTTTGTTTTAATCACAATAAATCTGGTGAGCATTCCGGCTATAAAAGGAATTCCCAGGTAAATGAAGACGCTTTGGCCGATCTGCGCCATAGAAATATTGGTGACCGCGCCTTTTAACCCAAACCAAACCGGAGCGATAGTAATAAAAAACCAGGCATAAGCGGAATAAAATAAAACCTGAAAAAAGGAATTAAACGCTACTAACCCGGCGCAATATTCCGTATCGCCTTTGGCTAACTCATTCCAGACAATCACCATTGCTATGCAACGGGCCAAACCAATTAAAATCAGACCCACCATATACTCCGGGTAGTTTCTCAAGAATATTATTGCCAAAAAGAACATTAAAATTGGACCAATAGCCCAATTCTGTATAAGCGATAAAGCCAAAACTTTTTTATCCCGCAAAACATCTCCCAGCTCTTCATATTTGACTTTGGCTAGCGGAGGATACATCATAAGGATCAAACCAATCGCAATCGGAATATTGGTTGAGCCTATCTGGAACTTATTCCAAAAAGAGACTATTGGCGGATAAAAATAACCAAGCGAGACTCCTAATCCCATAGCCAAAAAAATCCAAAGCGTCAGAAACCTGTCTAAGAAAGATAACTGTTTCACGTTGCATTCCGCCATTATATTCTCCTTATTGAAATAATCTTAAAATGTAAACTCCTGTATAGTATATTCCCGCGGCAATAAAAATAACTCCAGTAACCCCACGCGTATAATGTTCTAGCTTAGAAATCCAATTGAACCAATGGCTTAAAGAAGTTACACCCAGAGAGACCGCCACAGCAAATATGAATACCGGAACCCCTGTGCCAATTCCGTAAATAAACGATAAAACAATGCCGTTTTTACTGTTAAGCGCCAAAGGGATGAGGCTTCCAAAGAATAATGCCGCCGAAATTGGGCAAAACGCCAAGGCGAAAATAAACCCAAGGAAAAAAGCCCCCGGAGCTCCGGATTCGGTAAGCTTATCATGATATTTCCGTGAAAGCGGCACGCCGGGCAAACGAATAGTAATTACTTCCAATAGAATAAGCCCGGTTAGAATTAAAAGCGGGCCCAGGGCTTTGCTCGCATATTTCTGCAATAATTGCGCGACTTGAGGAACGCTTAAAAGAGAACTAATAATAATCCAACTTAAAACTACATATGAAACCATTCGCCCAAGCGTATACGCTAATCCTGAAATAGAAACAAGAACCGGATGAGTAATCTTTTTGGATAAAAAGGAAATAGCGGCCACGTTACTAGCCAAGGGGCACGGGCTTATTGAAGTTAATATACCCAGCCATAATGCGGACACAAAACCTATAAATACCTCCGTCATTGAGCTTCCTTCAATAAACCTGAGACTTCATTCTTTACATAATCAATAAATTTATCTTTTTTGCCGACATACTCCCAAATCTTATCCATATTCTTCCATTTAATTTCTTTTCCGTCTTTTACCAAAGACAAAATAAGCGATTTTGTGTAAAGTTGATACTCATCCGCATAATGTTCATTGCCTTTATCTTCTGTGTTGATTATTTTAAATTCCAGCTTTCCCGAAGCAAGCGCTTCTTTAAAGTTAATTTCTATGGCTTCCTTAGAATACTGCTCCAACTTATGACAAGTAGGACAGCGGAATATTCCGTGAAAATAAAAAACAACCACCTGAGCGCCTTTAGCCTGCCCTGCTGCCTGAACCGCCGGCGAAAAAATCACGACTATGCTGCTTAGCGCAATTACCGTCAGAATAATTAAGCATGTCCTTTTCAGCCTTGCCTCCTCGATTATTTAACCAAAAACTTTTTAATCTCATCCTTGCTCAGCACCTTACCAGATAAAACAATAGCACCGTCAACAGCTAAAGCCGGAGTCATCATTACGCCGTATTCTATAATTTTCCCGATATCCGTAACTTTGGAAATCTCAGCGACAATGTTTAGCTCTTTTACCGCCGCTTCGGCGTTTAGAGCCAACTGTTTACATTTAGGACAACCCATGCCTAAAATCTCTATCTTTATCTTTCCTCCTTATCTCAAAATAAGATTAAACAGATACCCCGTAAATATGATACCTATGCCTACGACCGAAGCAAAAATTATAAGCAACTTCAACTTCATCGCTTTTCGCAGTATTATAAACTCCGGCAGTGAAAGCGCGGTTACTGCCATCATAAATGAAAGCGCTGTTCCCATGGCTACGCCTTTCTCAGTCAACGCGCTGACAAAAGGAATAACGCCTGCTGCGTTGGAATAGAGAGGAATGCCGATGAGCGTCGCCAACGGCACGGCAAACCAATTCTGCCGGCCTGCCGCCCTGGCGAGAAAATCCGCAGGGACATAACCATGGATCCACGCCCCCAAACCGACGCCAAGGATTACAAAGATCCATATGCTCTTCAGGAGAGCCAGCGTATACCCCCTGGAGAAAACGAACCGATCGTTAAATGTCATATCGGTCAATTGAACGCAGCAGACTTGCTTTTTATAATCGAAACGTTCAACTAGGTCTTCGACCTTAAGCCTGCCGATAACTATACCTGAAACAATAGCTATGGCAAGCCCGCTGCCGATATAGATCAAAGCAACCTTCCAGCCAAAAAGCCCCCAAAGCATAACCAAAGCAACCTCGTTAATCATTGGAGAACTTACTAAGAAAGAAAAAGTCGCCCCCAAAGAAACTCCCGCTTCAATGAAGCCCAGAAATAAAGGCACGGCGCTACAAGAACAAAACGGGGTCACAATTCCTAAAAAAGCAGCTAGAACATTACCTGTAAATTCATGTTTATTATTTAAGATAGCCCGCGTCCTTTCGGGAGAAAAAAATGTCCGGATGAAAGATACAATGAAAATTATAACGGCAAGCAGTAAAAATATCTTAATTGTGTCATAAAGGAAGAAATCCAGGGCTTCGGAAAAAATAGCGCCTTGCCGCATTTTAAGAATATCATATACCAGCCAATCAATTATCGGTTTAATCATGCTTCACCTCTTTTTTCTTAATAATCTCGCAGCATCCGCCTTCAATGCGTATAGCCTTGATATTTACTAACCCATCAGCAATCTTTCTCTGCGCCGAAGTCAAAATTCTGGAAAACGTCGGCCGGGAAATCTTAAGCCTTTTTGCTGCATCCGCCTGCTTCAACCCGCCAAGGCAGGCAAGGCGTACTGCCTCAAATTCATCAAGCGTAAGACAGACGCATTCCAGTTTATCCAAAGGCTTGCACAGCGGTTTAAAACAACGCTCGCCAGGCACACATTTAACCCAGCGGGTTTTTTTGGGACGCATGGTTTAATCCTCTAATTATGAACATATGTTCATAATTAATTTATCATACCCTAAAAGATTGTCAACTTATTATTTTGATTCCTTAAAGATTTTTTGATGCGGATTTATTTGCTTCTTCCCATTCCTTAAAACATTCTTTATAGGCTTTAAACGCCGGCTTGCTGGAGCAATCCCAGCGGATAAGGCCGAAGTAATCAACGCCGTCGCCCCAGTGGTTTGAGCAATCGCGAAAAAAAGCCCAAAATATTTTTTCGACGTTTACATCCTTAAGCAGCTCGGTATAAACTTTTCTTAACCATTCTGCCTGCTGCTTCTCCCCCGGGTTTCTTCCCAGCCACCAATTGCCGGTTTGGATACCGAGTTTTACTCCCGGGCAGCCTATTTCGGTAATCCAGATCTTTTTGTTCGAATCTCCGTTATTCTCCATTATCCTATGGACTAAATCGGGATAATCTATAACCCCCCTTATCACTTCATCTCCGTGCAGGGGGTTTACAAAAAAATGAACGCTTAATATATCGAAATAATCCTTGGCTCCATTAGCGTAAAGAAGGTTAACGCTGGGTAATCCCAGGGCGAGTCCTCCATTTAAAATTTTACAATCCGGATCGGCTATTTTAGCGGCCGCGTACACATCCCTAAGCAAAGCACAGTAACTTTTAAGCCCATCTTGCCCTAACCAATACACGCCGGAATCAGGCTCATTCCAAATCTCCCAATGCTTTATCCTGTCTTTATAACGTGTAATTACCTCTACCGCGTATTTAACAAACAACCTGCTTTCCCTGGGAGGACAATTCCATTTTTTGTCGGCGGCAGCCCATTCAGCGCTATAATCAAGAATACCGAGTATGTGTATATTATTTTTGGATAGCAGTTCCGTAACCTGATCATACTTATCAAATACGAATTTTCCCTCTTGCGGCTCGATATCCTGCCAGAGAAAATCCATTCTTACCCAACCAATGCCTGCCTCTTTCATTAGTTTTATTACTCTTTCCCAATCGGCGGCACAGGAATATTTATATTTATTCCAAGCGTGATTCCAGTGTAAAAATTCTAAGGCTCCAAAAGGATTATTCATGCCCGGCTCATTCCGCTTTACCCTTAAATGAATAAACTAAAACCTAAACTGGCTAAAATAACAGATAATTTTATTTATGCGGCTGGTCTTGGATATTTATATAATCGTTGAAATTCATTCCTTTATTCAACTCTTGTTTAACTATGCGTATTCTATCCGGAACATAAGGGTGGGTCTTGTAATAGGAAATCTCGGCTAATGGCCGCTTCTTCTCAATTTGCTGCAGTTTCATAAGAAAAGTTATCATGGCATTCGGGTCATAACCCGCTAGCAAGGCATACCGGGTGCCTAGCTGATCGGCAAGAAGTTCGTCTTCCCGGCTATAGCCCAACATAAGTTGCGTAACTGCCACATCCGCGGCTGCTCCGGCTTCTGCGGTCTGGGGGGCAGCTGCCGTAAGTATTCTTAATACCGAATAAAGCTGCGAACCCTGAAGCCTCTTGATACTATGCCGGGCAACAATGTGGCCGACTTCATGCCCGATGACTCCGGCGAGCTCATCATCGTTATCAACCTTGTCAACCAAACCTTTATAAACAAAAACATAGCCTCCGGGGAGAGAAAACGCGTTGATATCTTTTTCATTAACAACATAGAAATGATAACTTATCTCTTTTCTATCGCAGACAGCGGCAATCTTTTTTCCGATATCCTCAACCCGCTTTTGGACCAGAGGATCATCCGTAGGCTTAAGCTGTTTTACTGCCTCCCGGGTAATAGCTTGCCCCATCTGCACTTCTTTATCCGTGCTATAGTAATACATCTCCTGCTCTCCGGTAACAATATTGTATTCGGTAGAACAACCGGCTATAAAAACAGCAGATAGTAGATAGCATATAGCAGATAGGGAAAACAAAAAAAGCTTTAGATTCAATTTCTTGAAAATAAGATGCAGTTTTCTTAACGGTAGACCGACGACGTTATAAAAACAACCCTCGATCCCGCGGACAAAGAAAGCTCCCTTGCCTTGTATATCGAAGCTTCCGGCTTTGTCTAACGGAGAAATTTCCCGAAAGTATGCGTCTATTTCTTTAGCGCTTATTTTATCCATATCAACTTTGGTTTTCTCGCAATCCAGGAACATCTTTGCTCTGCCTTTGCCCTCTTCTTTTTCTATTACTGCAATACCGGTATAGACCTGCTGCGATTTCCCGGACATTGATTTAAGCGTGCGCCGGGCATCTCTAAGGTTTTTTGGTTTGCCGAATATTTTACTTCCCTGAACCATAATTGTATCCGCGGCTATAATTACGCCATCTCTTACTCTTAACGCGGCTTCTTCGGCTTTCTTACGCGCGTTTACCTGAGCCAACTTAGCATAAGAAATCCCCTTGGAAACCCTCATCTCCTTAATATTGACAGGAAGGACTTTAAACTTCAGCCCAAGCGATTCCAGAAGTTGCTTGCGCGCTTTAGAATTAGAAGCTAAATAAATTGTTTTCATCTAACGTTAACTTAACGCCGTGCTTTCACCGGCAAGGTAACCGGTGGAGAATGCCGCCTGAAGGTTAAATCCGCCGGTATCTGCATCTATATCTATCATTTCTCCGCAAAAATACAAACCTTTAATCAACCGCGATTCCATTGTCCGCGGATTAATATCATGCAGAGAAACTCCGCCCTTAGTAACCATTCCTTCCTCCAAAGGAAGAGAACCGGAAATATTTAGGCGCCAGCCCTTAAGCAAACCGGCCAGGGCCAGACGCTCGCCTGAAGTAATCTGATTCGCCTTTTTATGCGGATCGATTCCTGCTAACTCTAAGAATAGGTCAATTAACCTTAAAGGCAACAAGCTTTTCATAACGTTTTTGATTCCTTTTTTGGCGTTCATTTTAAATTCTCTTAGAAAACGCGAATCAAGCTGCTCCCGGGTTAATCCGGGCTTCAAATCTATTTCCGCAACAACTTCTCTCTTCTCGCCCAACCAGTCTACAATCTTACCGCTTAAGGCAAGAACAAGCGGTCCGGAAATTCCAAAACCCGTAAACAATAGCTCACCTATTTCAGAAGTTACTGAATTCTTGGCCGAACAAAAACTGATTCTTATGTTCTTTAGCGTCAAACCCTCCAGAATCCTGGGATATTTCTCTTTTGTAACTAAAGGCACCAGGCCGGGGCGTAAAGGTATAATATCATGCCCGAGTTTTCTTGCTAAACTCAAGGCTTCTCCGGTCGAACCGGTAAAACCATAAGAAGCGCCGCCGGTGGCTAAGATTATCCTATCCGCGGGAATAAACTCGCCATCATCCAGGCTCACGCCTTTTGCCTCTTTATCCTTTACCCGGACATCATTTACCTTGCTCTTATACATCAATTTCACATTCTGTTTAGCCAACTCTTTTTCCAATATCCCCGCGATACTAGCCGAGGAATCCGTAACCGGAAATATGCGCAGTTGCCTCTCGGTTTTCAACTCCAGGCCTCTGGACTGAAAAAAATCCACCAAATCCAGATTAAAAAACTTCTTAAAGGCATCTCTTAAGAATTGCCCACCGCCGGAAAATCTTTCCAGAAATGAATTTAGTCCGCAAGCATTAGTTAGATTGCAGCGACCTTTGCCGCTAAGGAGGAGTTTCTTACCTAAGATTGGGTTTTTATCAATAAGGGTTACTTCTTGACCGAGCTCGGCAGCTCTTATCGCTGCCATCACACCTGCGGGACCTGCACCAACTACGATTATTTTTTTAGTTTGCACGAGGATACCTAAAGCCCGAAGTCTTTTATGGTAAATATCGACTCTAGTTCCAAGCCTTCTTTTTTCAAATTATCTTTGGCACCTTCGCATCTATCCACGACAACAAAGGCTGTTTTTGCGGTTACGCCTGCTTTGTCCAGGGCCAGTTTCGCTTCAATAAGGGCCTTGCCGGTTGTAGCCACATCGTCTACCAAGATAACCTGGCTGCCCTTTCTTAATTCCGGCCCCTCAATCTGCCTTCCGGCCCCATGCTCTTTTGCCGCCTTCCTCACTATGAATGTTTTCAAAGGAATGCCTTTTATATGGCTTAAGGCCGCTACTGCGCCAACTATGGGGTCAGCCCCCAATGTCGGACCCCCAAGCGCTTCAATTTTCCTGTCTCTTACTAATTCCAAAAGTATGCTGGCAACTAAATAAGCTCCTTCCGGAGTCAGCGTTATTACGCGGCCATCGAGGTAATAACTGCTTCTCTTGCCGCTGGACAAAAGAAAATCTCCCCGTTTCAACGCCTCTTTATTCAACAAAGCCAGTAACTTCGATTTTAATTCTTCTATATCGGTTCCCATAATTCTTTTATCCCCTTTATCTTAAATACTGCTTCCTCAATGATTAGTTCATATCCCCGCAACCATAACGTATTACAAAGATGAAATCCTTACCACATATTCATTGCCGATTTGCTTGAGCACTTCGAATTTATAATGCCCGGCTGTAAGAGACTCAAAATCCCTCACATTTCCTTTTTTAAGAATGCCGTAGTTTACCGGATACTTAGACATAAAGTCCCTTACTTTCTGATGAGTATTCAAGAAAGGCACGGGATGCGGGCTGAAATAATTGGTCCCGGGAATATCCACTACAACAATCTCCTTATTGGTATAATACCTGACTCCCCGGGCATAAAACTTCGAACAGATAATCGGGCCGCTAACAGGATAATTCTTAATTAGATATTCGCTTGCCTGCTTGGAAGAAACAAACGGCTCGATATCGTTACTCAATAAAGAGGAACCGAATAAAACTATTAGCAGCAAAGAAACCAGAGTCAGCACAAAACTCAAGAATTTCTTCCGCAGCACGAAGATTAAAGAAAACACCCCCGAAATAAATAACGAAAGCGCCAGCGCATAAACAGGGGTTTTTGAACTTAAATAAACGGAAAATTTCGGGATAAACGCAACTAATGCCAGCGGGAAAAGCAGAATGGCTATAGCCATAATCAAAGAAATGAAATAAAAAAGCTTCCCCTTGTTCTGTCCCGATATACCGCTATAGATATAATCTCCGGCGATGATTATAAGCGCCGGATACAAAGGAAATATGTAGCTGGTTAGCTTGGAATGCGCAAATTGAAAAATAAGCAGGACCGCGCTTATCCAAATAGCCAGAAAAATATTAAGGTTATTCGCGTGCCGCTTTATATGCTTGAATAAAAGGAAAAGGCCGGTTAGCGTATACAAGGACCATGGAAAAACAGTCCCCAGCATGGTAAAAGGATAAAAATACCACTTGTCATTTTCGATATGCTCGGCTTTTACGATACGCACAAAATGGTCATTATAAAAGAACTCCCGGTTGAAAGTTGAACCGTATTTGATCTCCATCAGAAGATACCAGGGCAAAGAGACAGCGAGAAAAAGTAATAAACCCCAGATTGAATACTTGCAAAACATGAATTTCAAGTCCTTTTTGACAAATAAAAAAACGGCGGCTATTGATAGAGGTATTATTAAACCTAAAGGCCCTTTAGTTAAAGTCGCCAAAGCGCTTGTCAGGAAAAACAGCATAATGCCCGGGCCTTTGCGCGCCGGATAAGTATAGCCCCAGTAAAATGATAAAAGCGCAAAAAGTATAAACACCGAAAAGATCATGTCGGTAAAAACACTCCTGGACAACCCTATATAAAAACCGCTTGATATCAACATTAGGCCCGTAACGAAAGCTTTTCTCTCGTTTTTAAATCCGATAAGAGCCAGGAAATAAACCGCTATTGCCCCCAAAATTGCAAAAAGTGCCGGAGAAAAACGGGCGGCAAAACTAGTGTCCCCGAAAATCCCGATGCTTATGCGCATTGCCCAATACAGAAAAATAGGTTTTTCAAATTGCGGGGCTCCGAACAAATAGGGAGTCATCCAGGTCTTATTTTGAATCATTTCCTTGGCTGTCTGGGTATAAAAAACTTCATCGGGATTGGTCAAGCTTACTACGCCGTTACCAAACATCAGATAAATATAGGCTAGGCCGATCAGAATGAATATCTCGATAGCTTGCTTTTTTTTCATTTAGCTCCCTCTAAAAGTTGAGTTATAGTTACAAACTTATACCCTTTTTCTTTTAACTTTTCCACCAGCTTACCGATACTTTTTACCGTTTGCTTCCTTTTGCCCCCTTCAGAACTAAAAGCGCCGCCGCTATCGTGAAAAAGAAGGATATCCCCCGGGCGGATATTCCGTAATATATAATTAACTATATATTTATCATCAAACCCGACCCAATCTTTGGAGTTTAAAGACCAGAGGATAATCTTATAGCCCATTTGCTTTACTTTAATCTTTTCATCGGGCGTAAGCCAGGCCTTAGGAGGCCTGAAATACCGGGTAGTAACGCCGGTTACCTCCTTAATCACATTATCGGCGCAGGTTATCTCATTCTCAAGCTCTTCCATCGTATAATAAATGAGGACATGATGGTCATAGGTGTGATTGCCTATATCATGGCCTTCTTTAACCACGCGCCTGGCTACCTCAGGATACTTGGCTACATGCTCTCCCAGCATAAAGAAAGTGGCCTTGACTCCAGCATTATTCAACTCATCCAGTATCTTAGGGGTCCAAACAGGAGACGGCCCGTCGTCAAAAGTCAAAGCTACCAGTTTTTCAGCCGAACCGACACGATAAATAGTATTTTTCCTGACTATAACCGCCTCGTCAAAAAATATACAAAAAGCCACCGCTCCCAGGACAACCAATAGACATATGATTGAAGCAATAATTATCTTCATAAGTGGGTTATATTATAACATCACAGGATTAATTAACAAATAAAATAATGCTTTACACACTGTCAAGAACTATGCTGACTTTCGTATTCAGTAGTTTTGTTGTTCACCAAGCTTCTTTCTGTTAATAATGCGTACAACCAGCGTTTACAACTATCCGTATTAGGAAATCTTCTAAATACAT
>JAQUOO010000027.1 GCA_028717055.1 Candidatus Omnitrophota bacterium
CAACCTTCTTTATCTCGACTTTAGCGTTATTGACTATCCCTCCGTGAATCAAAGCTTCATAAATCGATTTGTAGGCATCCTGCAAGCCGATATACTTGCCGACTACGGCTATACGCACCCTTTCCTTGGGATTCAATACCCTCCCGACAACATTTTCTTCCCAATTCTTTAGTTCCGAAGATTTCGAAATGAGGTTAAAATGGTTCAGGATTATCTCATCCAGAATCTGTTCTTTAAAAACCAGCGGAATTTGATATATCGATTCTACGTCGCGCGATTCAATAACCGCTTCTTTCCTGACGTTACAAAATAGCGATATCTTTTCTTTAATGTCTTCGGAAAGCGCTTTTTCCGTCCGGCAGATTAGAATGTCAGGCTGTATTCCTATTTCGCGCAGAGTCCCCACGCTGTGCTGGGTAGGCTTGGTCTTTATTTCATCGGCAACTCTTATATATGGAACAAGGGTTAAATGAATATACAAGACGTTATCCTCACCCATATCCAACTCAAATTGTCTGGCTGCCTCCAGAAACGGAAGGCTTTCGATGTCTCCAACCGTTCCGCCAATCTCAATCAAGATGATTTCCGCCGCAGAAACCTCGGCAACCTTCTTTATCCTATCCTTTATTTCCGAGGTGATATGGGGAATGACCTGAATGGTCTTGCCTAAATAATCTCCCCGGCGCTCGCGCGAGATAACCGCGTTATAGACCTGTCCGGTGGTAGCGTTATTAAAACGGGTAAGCTTGGCTTTGGTGAATCTTTCGTAATGCCCTAAGTCTAAATCCGTCTCGGCTCCGTCGTCGGTTACGTAGACCTCGCCATGCTGATAGGGGCTCATTGTGCCGGGATCAACATTAATATAAGGATCGAGTTTCATAAGGGTAACTTTGAGCCCGCGTTCCTCAAGTATTTTGCCGATGGAAGCCGAAGCTATCCCTTTTCCCAAACTCGATATAACCCCACCTGTAACAAATATGAATTTAGTCATGTTTAAAAACTCCCTCGTATTCCAATACTTAAGCTGACTGCCCGGAGGGATTAATTCAGGCATACAATTTACGTTCAGTAAATTATGCCCTCATTAAGAAAGCGGCGTTTTAGGGCCCCTGCTCCGGCCTAAAAACGCCCTTGTGGTTTTATTCAATTCTTCCATGAATTGAGAGTAGTATAACACAATAAGATGATATGTCAAACTAAATGCAGGAATTCTTTGCCTTCCGACCACGGGCTCAAATAGCGTTCTATCTTAATGTTGTCCTTATCCTCTTTTAAATCTACTATTTCTCCGTTATTCTGCGGGTGAATAATCCTAACCTTCGGCAGAAAGATATTAGCCTCATTTTCTTCCGCGACTACCCCTATCCGTTTATCGCTCAAAAGAAGAATCGAGCCTATCGGCCATACGCCGATGCTTTTAAAGAAAGAATTCAGCAAGTCCGGATCAAAGCTGGTCCCGCTGCCGCGCATCATAAGGCCGTGTATCATATCCGGAGGATAATCTGTTTTATAGCTTCTTCTTTGCGAAAGCGCGTCATAAACATCGCAAATAGAAACGATTGCCGAAACAATATGCTGTTTGTTTTTAAAAACGCTTTTGGGGTATCCGCTCAAATCATGTTTTAAATGATGCTCGAAACAAACCACTACGGGCATAATTCCTATTGCCTCAACATACCGCATAAGCAGTTTAGCGCCAAAAACAGTATGGCTCTCCATCTGCTTGAATTCCTGCGCGCTAAGCTGGCCCGGTTTACGGATAGTTTTGCGGGAAATATATAACTTGCCTATATCGTGAAATAACGCGGATATGCCTATATCCGTAATCACGTCTTTGCTGAATCCCAGTTTGGAAGAAAAATGCATACTCAATATAGAGACATTCAATAGATGGATAAATGTCCCGGTATCATACCTCTTTAGAGTCGCCAGCTCGAATAGCTGATCGTAGTAAACACCGAGATTGTTGACGATATTATTTACCGCCAATTTCAGGCTTAGTCCGTCAACGGCTTCGTTATTCATCATTTTGGTCAATGAAGGAGAAATCTGCTCAAGGGAAGCCTGATAATTATTCAATCCCTCCGGGCGCCCGCTTTTTCCGTCCCCCGGAGAACCTTTAACCTTCCCTACGGAAATGCTCCTGATCCCCGATGAAACCAAATATTCCTGGGGCTCTCCCTTTATCTCCTCCTTAGGAAGAGCCAGAAACCCGATGAATTTATTCAACTCCTCGAGCTCAAAACCGCGGCTGAAAGCAATCCTTTCAATACCCCTGCTTTTTAAATATGCAATCGGCTGACTCAAGAATTTGCTCAAATCAAAAAAGATCTCCTTTTCAAAAGCAAGCTCTGCCCCGACAATCCCAATAACCAATTCCTGCCTGTCAGCCGAAGCCTCCTGCAGGCTAAAAAAAGCTTTTTCCGTTGACTTTAAAGTAATGGGATGAGATGCCCCATAAAGCTTAGCCATCTGCAAACAGGTCAAAAAGTCTTTAAAAGAGTTTTCTATTTTATCGGTCATTTCCAGCTCTCCAGAACTTCAAGCGCTTTATTCTTTAACTTTCTGTTCCAGAAGAATCTCTTTTTGCCGAAAGCAACTAGATAATCCCGGGCCCTTCTCAAGTTCAATTCTTCCACAACCAGAATATTTTCCAGAATCAAATGGTTCTCCATGCCCCACGGGCTCCGGATACCCAAAAGGATATCGATGGCATTTTGGGCGCATGCTTCATCTCTAAGCAAAACCGCCAGCGCTTCCTTCTTCAAGATAGTATCCCGGCCTTTAAGTATGGGAAATAAAAAACCCGGATCAAAGTCTTTACTTGAACGCATTGCTCTTAATGCTTCAATTTTAATCAGCTCATTGCCAAAAGAGAATATCTCTTTTAAAACCGGCAAAGAAACCGGCAAATCTGCCTGGCCGACGATTTTAGCGATCTGACTTAAGAATTCAAAATCGGCATGCTCCTTTTCCAGGCGCTCGTAAAATACGCCCAGATAAGAAGGAAAAAATTTCAGGAATAACTTTATCCCGTATGCATTTGGCTTTCTTTCCCCAAATATTTTATTTAGATAGAAATCGGCCGGGGCAAAAATTTTATCCAAATTGTCGACTACATCCTCCAGCCCTTCCGGGATATCCTCCTCCCAAATACAATCTTCGACTATATGTGAAATACGCTTCTCGATATTATCCGAAGCCTCAATGGGCATCCTCCGCTTGTTATTTTTCAAGGTAACTAACAAGCTCTTCAAGAAGTTAAAATCTTTTTCTTTCTCCAGGTCATCCAGCTGGTCATCCAGTTTTTGCAGAATAAGCGGCAACTCTTCCGGGGTAGTTTCTTCCTGGGAAAGTAAATCAAGGATAATCATGCGATAATTAAAACGGAGCTGTTGATAGTCAAAAACGAAATTCCCTGCCGGCGAGAAATCCTTGATTAAAGCAATGAGGGCAGTTCGGTAAGTAGCCGGGATATTCTCCTCACTCGGACCGGATAATAGGCCTTTAATCCTTTTGAGCAATCCGGGGTTATGTTTTAAGCCTGCTTTTACTTCTGCGCTATTTGTCAATCCTGAGACGATTTTCTCGGCCCTCTCCTCCCCGGCAAGACGAGAAAATAACCCAAGATTCAAAGTGTTAAGCTTTCCGCTTGTCAGCTGTGTTGAAAAAATGTCGGTAAGTTCATTGTTGTCAAAATGGCTGAACACTTCTTTTAACTTACCGATATCATCGTCGGTAGCCTGAACTGCGGAATTTAAAATCATGGCGGAAAACTTATGATAACATCCAAGGAACTTTTCTCTATCCCCATTTTTCAGATGCCCAAAAAAAGCGCCTAAGTCACCCCTTAACTCGTCATCCTCAATAACATCTTGGGCGTTAAGGCTGTTCACCCCTTTTAGAAAATTGTCAGTGAACCCGATGATTTTCTTCTCATCCCGGCTATCCATTGTCTGTTTAAACAAATATAACCATATATCTTTGGCGCTCTCTTCTCCTGAACCCAATAATACCGAATAATCCAGGTCTTCGACATGAATATGCGGGACTTCTTTCTTTTTTAATAGTCCGTCCAGCCCTCCGGATCTTATGATTTCTTTGGGCTGCAAAGATAAAAGGCTTAAGAAATCCGCCAGTTCCTCTAGAGTCGCTCCTGAGCAGAATTCTATGCTTTTAATCTTGCGCTGGTGCAATATACGGGCTAATTCTGAAGAAAAAACGACTTTCGCCCAATTTTTACCATCCATGAACAACGCTTCGGTAGATACGCTCACTTTTATGGGATTCAAGAAATTGAGCGCTTGGTCTATTTTCGCTTTAAAATCCTGGGAAGTTTTCAGAAAAAAAGGGTGTTGGCGGGAATAAGCTAAAGAGTTGTTGATAGCAACGCGTAATCCATTCAAAAATTCAGTCAACGCTTCTTCTTTGTCCATTGGATTTTTATTTTACTCCTAAAACCATAAACTTCAACAAAAAAACCTCCAAATAAAGACGCCCTGGTTACCCAGGGCGTCTGGAACGCAGCTAAAATCAGAACTATTATTTCCCGGTCAAAATCTTATCCGCTTCTTTGCGATAAGCGTCCATTACATATGGGATGCCGGAAACTTCTTCCGCTTCTCTGGTCAAGCTCATTATGTCTTTGCGGGAAATCGCACTGAGATTGAAATTGCGCGAACCAGCCATAAGTTGCTGCAATCCAACTTTAATCCTCTGGGAGAAAGTGTATATTCCAACCGCGCCTAACGGAATATCTTTCATATCGCTGCCGTATTTTTCAGCTAATTCTTCGTAGCAAACGAATATTTCCTCGGGCTTAGCGCCAAATTCCGCTACTGTAGGCGGAAGCGTATTGGATTTTGCCCAATCACCTATATTCTTGCCCACAAAGCCCGGGATCATCAGCGCTCTCCCCATACATACTGCCTTGACGTAAGGAGCGCCCATAGCGACCACTTTGAAAACATGGTCTTCCAGGCTAAACCCTCCGGCAATGGCGATATCAGGCACGCGCATTTTCTTCCTGGTTAGTTTTTCGCAAAATTCGTAGGCTAATGACTGCAGATAGAAAGTAGGAATCCCCCATTCCTGCATCATCCGCCACGGACTCATCCCTGTGCCGCCCGGAGCTCCATCAATAGTTAAAAGGTCTATTTTCGCCATGGAAGAATATTTTATGGCTTGAGCCAACTCCACCATTGAATACGCTCCGGTCTTAAGCGTTATTCTTTCAAAACCCAAATCTCTCAAACGCTTAATCTCTTTCATAAAACCTTCTTCGCTGACAAATCCCAGACGGGAGTGCCTTTCAAATTCCCTGATTGCCCCTGCTTTATAAGCTTCCTGGTTGGCTTTAACTGTAGGGTCAGGAGTAACAATGTATCCGCGCTTCTTTAGCTCAAGCGCCCGCTCCAGGTTTTTTACCTTGATTTCTCCACCTATACATTTTGCTCCCTGGCCCCATTTTAATTCAATCGTATTAAGCTTATGCTTTTTACGGACATACTCAGCTACACCTAAACGCGTATCTTCAACATTCATCTGCACGAGTATTTCGCCGTAACCATCATGGAACCTTTTGTAAACTTCAATGCGCCTGTCCATATCAGGGGCGCTGACGATTTTGCCTTTCGCGTCCAGTTCCAATTTTGGGTCTATACCGCAGACGTTCTCGCCGCAAACGATAGTAACACCGGAGATTGCCGCGCCGATGGCAAAATGCTCCCAGTTCTTACGGGCTATCTCGGTCGAGCCTAAAGCTCCGGTAAATATCGGGGTTCTCATTTTTACTTTCTTGGTCCAGCCGTATTCAGTTTCAGTGCTGACAGCCGGGAATGTCGCCGTATCCGGGCCGCCCTCAACTCCTTTAGGCAAGCCTTCTGCCCCCTGCGCATACCCCTGAATATTTAAATGTGAATAATCTACCGGATAATCCTTATCTCCGCCGGCAGTCATTTCGCCGAATGGCCCCGGATAAATAACTTCTCTGCCTCTAAACGACGATTTAAATACCTCGCAATTTCCGCGACAGGCTTCCAGACATCTAGAGCAAAGCCCGGAACAGGGAACTACGTTTTTGGAACGATTAAATGTGCGTGTGGCGTCATTTCCTCCTGGTGCGCGTAAATTCATATCCTTGCCTCCTTTTAATGGCTAATCCCGAGCAGTTATTGCCTAAAAATTAGGCAATACGGGTTAAAAAAAATAAAAAAGACGTCCCTCAAGTTAGCAGACATCTTTGTCCTCTACCTTTATGAAGCAACCTAAAAGTCCCCGCTTCTTTGCGGCTTTTAAGTATACCTCTAAATTTTAGTTAAATAACGGCTCTTTGTCAAGCAAAACCGGCCTCTCCGCGTTTAAAAAAGAGTTGAAATCCTATTTTTTACCAATATATTTGACTATTGCCTGAGCAGCTTTCTTACCCATTCCCATCGCTTCGATAACCGTGCCTTCTCCGCCTACGATGTCGCCTCCCGCAAAAACTCCTTCGATAGAAGTTTCCATGGTTAACGGGTTAACTATAATATCTCCATACTTATCCGTCTTAAGCAAAGGCGTAACACCGGTCAATATCTGATTAGCTTTAAGCCCTATAGCGACAACCGCCACATCACAATCAATCTCAAAATCGCTTCCTTTGATTTCCACCGGCCGCCTTCTCCCCGAACTGTCCGGCTCGCCTAACTCACATTTCAGGCATTTAAGCCTGCGCACAAATCCTAAGTTATCCCCGCTGAATTCTTCAGGCTTAACTAACATACGAAACTTTATGACTTCTTCTTTGGCATGCTCAATCTCAAGCCGGCGAGCAGGCATCTCCGCTTCTGTGCGACGGTATAAAATAGTTGTATCCGGGGGGATCTCGTTCATTTTCTGTAAACGTAAGGCAACCCTGGCTGAATCCATGGCAGTATTACCTCCCCCAATTATAACCATATGCCTGCCTATAGCCACCGGAGTATGCGCCTGGGGGAATTTATATGCTTCCATAAGATTTACGCGGGTCAAAAATTCATTCGCAGAATAAACATTGCAAAGATTCTCTCCTTCAATTCCTAAAAAAGAAGGAATCCCGGCGCCTAACCCTAAAAATACAGCGGAATAACCTTCGGCAATTAATTCATCCAAAGTTCTGGTTCTGCCGACAATAAAATTAGTCTCTATTTCCACTCCTGCCTTCTTTAAGTAATCTATCTCAAAATCCAAAATATCCCTAGGCAGCCTAAAAGGCGGAATCCCATACCTTAAAACTCCTCCGGTTTTATGCAGGCCTTCGAAAATTACTACCTTTACCCCCTGCCTGGCCAATTCTCCGGCGCAGCATAAGCCTGCCGGACCGGATCCCACTACTGCTACTTTAAATTTGGAAAGACCCTGATTCTTTTTCGCGCTGACTTCCAAATTGCTTTTCATCGCGTAATCGCCGGCGAATCTTTCCAGGAAATGAATATTTATTGCCTCAATTGAAGCAAAAGGCTCACCCCCCTTATTCAACACACAGGCTTTACGGCATTGATATTCTGCCGGACAAACCCTTCCGCAGAGCGAAGGAAAATTATTTCTTTCTCTTATAGTCAGATAGGCTCCGGCACAGTCTTTTTTGGCAATCTGTCCGATAAATTTCTTGATATCTATGTTTACGGGGCAGCCGGAAATACAAGCAGGATTCTTGCACTGCAGGCAGCGGTTTGCTTCACGCAAAGCCTCTTCTTGCGTATAACCCAGGACCACCTCGTCAAAATTACCCGATCTATTCTGCGCTATGGCCTCTTTTATCCTCACCGGCTCTTTTTTCATTATTTAATATTTAACCTGCAAATATGTTTTTCCTGTTCCGAATAAATTTTATTACGCTTGGCCAGCTCTTCCCAATTGAGTTGAGCCGCGTCAAATTCCGGTCCGTCTACGCAGCTAAATTTAGTCTGTCCGGCCACGCTCACCCGGCAGCAACCGCACATGCCTGTGCCATCAACCATCAGGGCGTTTAAGGAAACAATTGTTTTAACCTTAAAATCCTGAGCGACCTGCGCTGCTTTTTGCATCATAGGAATAGGGCCTACGGCATAGACTAAATCATATTTATCTTTTTTTAGCAATTCGGCCAATACATCCGTAGTCAACCCCTTCCTGGCATAAGAACCATCGTCTGTAGTAACATAAAACTCATCTGATGCATTCTTTAATTCATTCCCCAGAATCAATAGGCGCTTAGTCCTTGCTCCCAATACAACAGCAACGCGATTTCCCGCTTCGCGCATGGCTCTGGCAACCGGATAAATCTCGGCGATCCCGACTCCGCCAGCCATTAAAATAACTCTTCCGTAATCTTTAATCTCGGTTGGATGCCCCAAGGGTCCGACTAAAGCATACAAAGAATCGCCGACATTTAATTTTCCTAAAAGTCTGGTGGTTAAACCTGCTTCTTGAAAAATAATGGTGATATCCTGTTTGCCTTTATCCACGATAGTCAGAGGGATCCTCTCCCCTTCTTCGCTGGCCATAAGCACAATAAACTGCCCGGCTTTTGCCTTGAGGGGAATATCCCTGGAGAAAATCTTCATCCTGATAACCCGCGTTCCCCGGTCATCGCTTAAAATTTGTTTTTCCAGTATTTTCATAATAATATCGCCTGATTTTATGCGCTTTTAGAAAACAAAAAACGCTCATCCTGCTTCTGCCCGTATAAGGCTACAAACAAGATGAGCGTAAGATATTTCAGACAGAATCCAAAAGAATAGTCGCTTTATTCCTGATAACCTCAATGAACCCTTTTCCCTTGTTGATTATCTCTTTCTCGAAACCGGAATTATCCCTGAAAGTTATCTTTCCCGGCTTAAGGTTAGCTATCAATGGAGCGTGATCCGCCAATACCCCCAGATACCCCAATTCAGCCGGCACAACCAACGATGAAATTTCTCCCTCAAATATTTTCTTATCCGCGGTTATAATCTGCGCGTTAAACAACATTCCCGTTACTCCCCATCTGCCTGGTTTTATCGATAGCTTCTTCGATGGTACCGACCATATAAAATGCCTGCTCCGGCAAACTATCCAACTCTCCCCTGATAATCATATTTACGCCTTTAATCGTATCTTCGAGCTTTACGTACTTTCCCTTCATTCCGGTAAATGCTTCGGCCACAAAGAAAGGCTGGGAGAAAAATCTCTGTAATTTTCTGGCCCGGGCAACGATCAACTTATCCTCATCCGAAAGTTCATCTATACCTAAAATAGAAATAATATCACGCAAATCCTTGTAACGTTGCAGCACCCTCTGTACCCCTAGAGCAGTTTCGTAATGCTCTTCGCCTATGATTTTGGGATCCATTATGCGCGAGGTTGAATCCAGAGGGTCAACTGCCGGATAGATCCCAAGTTCGGCAATCTGGCGGGATAAGACGATTTTAGCGTCAAGATGAGAAAATATCGCCGCAGGAGCCGGATCAGTTAAGTCATCAGCCGGGACATAAACCGCCTGTATTGAAGTTATCGAGCCATTGCGGGTGGAAGCGATTCTCTCTTCCAGCTGGGCAACTTCTGTTGAAAGATTCGGCTGATATCCGACTGCCGAAGGCATGCGCCCTAACAATGTGGAAACCTCCGAACCTGCCTGGACATACCTGAAAACATTATCAATAAACAAAAGCACGTCTTTTCTCTCTTCGTCCCTGAAATACTCGGCAACAGTAAGCGCGGATAAACCTATGCGCAGGCGCGATCCCGGCGGTTCATTCATCTGGCCAAAAACCAGAGAACTGTTTCTGATAACACCGGAGGCATTCAATTCAAGCCACAATTCATTCCCCTCTCTTGTCCTTTCGCCTACTCCGGCAAATACCGAAACTCCTCCGTGTTCAGTGGCAATAGTCCGGATTAGCTCCATGACAATGACTGTTTTCCCGACACCAGCTCCGCCGAATAAACCCACCTTGCTTCCTTTGGGTATAGGAGCCAAAAGGTCAACTACTTTTAAACCTGTCTCAAGTATGGAGGTTGTGGGCAACTGGTCGGTAAAGCTCGGCGACTGCCTATGGATGGGGTTACGCTTTTCAGGATTAGGCAAGGGGCCTTTACCGTCAATAGCTTCTCCTAATAAGTTAAATATTCTTCCCAATGTCTGCTTGCCTACAGGAACGGTAATAGGAGAACCCGTATCCATCGCAGTCATTCCTCGGGATAACCCATCGGTAGGCCCCAAGGAAATGCAGCGCACAGTATTATTTCCGATATCCTGGGCTACTTCCAAAGTTAAGTCGATTTTTGATTCCGGATAAACAATCTTTATAGCGTTTAACAACTGCGGAACTTCTTTTTCCGGATATTTTATATCCACGATTGGCCCGATAACCTGCACGATTTGTCCGTTACTCATATTATTTACCCTTTCAATGCCTCTGAAGAAGAAATTATTTCTAATATCTCCTGCGTAATATTCGCCTGGCGCACTTTATTCCTCAATAAAATCAATCCCTGCAGCAACTCTCTGGCATTATCCGTTGCCGCTTTCATCGCCACTGTCCGCGCCGAATGTTCCGCGGTAAAAGATTCCAGAATAATCAGCTTAAGTTTCATGGAAATAAACTTCGGCAGAATCTCATTCAATATAAGTTCCTTATTCGGTTCCAGAATATAACTGGTTTTGTTTTGCGAATCGCATTCTATGTTAAGGAATTTCTCAACTTTTTGCTCATGGACCAAAGCGGTTTTAAAATGTGTATAACAAATATAAACTTCAGAGACTTTTCCGGAAATAAAAGGCTGGGTAAGATCATTCGTTATTTCGACGCAAACCTTCTCGGAAAAACGGCCGTTTAAACCTACGTAAGCGTTAGACGCCTTAAAGTTGTTCTTTTTGAAATAACTAAAACCCTTTCTGCCCACGCAAACCATATCCACTTTTTCCCGACCATAGGAATTAATGAAAGTCTCGGCCTTACGGATAACTTCATTATTATATACCCCGCACAAACCGCTATCCGAAGTAATCACGCAAAGGCAAATCCTGTCCGTTTGGCTTTTCGGCTCTAAAAATGTATGCGTTGATAAAGGCTCGCTTCCGATGAGATCGCGGATTATAGATTCAAGGCTAAGGATAAAAGGCCTGATCGCCAATAAAGACTTCTCAGACTTATTTAACTTGGCCACCGAAACCATCTCCATGGCAGCGGTAACCTTCTCGGTATTCTGGGTAGAGCGAATCCTGCTCTTTATGGTTTTAAGAGACTGAATCATATTAGAATTAAATAATACTAGTAAATTCTCAATTCCCCAATTCCGAATGACAAATGAATTCCCAAGTTCCAAATTCCAATTGGGTATTGAATCATTGGGGTTTTATTCGGCATTAGAGCTTGGGATTTTGGCCATTATCTAAAATAATGTAAACTAATCACAACTTGTTATCTTTCTTAAATTCTTCCTTAAAATCTACAATAATTGCGTCAATTTTCTTCATCAACGCTTCACTTAATTCTTTTTTAGATTCTATTTCCTTTACAACTTCGGAGTTTTTATTATCCATATATTTTAAGAATTCTGCTTCGAATTTCTTAATGGATTTTACCGGTAAATCATCCAGGAAGCCGCGGGTAGCGCAGTAAATGATCACTACCTGCTTGGATATCGGCAGCGGATTATACTGATCCTGCTTTAAGATCTCAACCACTCGTTCGCCCCGGGTTAATTGAGCCTGAGTTGCCTTATCAAGCTCTGTTCCAAACTGGGTAAAAGTAACCAATTCCCTGTATTGAGCCAGGTCCAAACGCAGCTTGCCGGCAACCTGGCGCATTGCTTTTACTTGAGCCTTGCCTCCGACTCTTGAAACCGACAGCCCCACGTTTATCGCCGGACGCACTCCGGCGTAGAAAAGATCATTCTCCAGGTAAATCTGCCCGTCGGTAATCGAGATGACATTTGTAGGAATATAGCTGGTAATATCCCCGGCTTGAGTTTCAATGATGGGGATTGCCGTAAGCGAACCTGCTCCCAATTCATTGTTTAATTTAGCGGCCCTCTCCAAGAGGCGGGAATGCAGATAGAACACATCTCCGGGATAAGCTTCTCTTCCCGGCGGCCTTCTTAAAAGCAGAGAAAGCTGCCGATACGCCTGGGCATGCTTAGTCAAATCATCATAAATAATTAAAACATGCTTTCCGGAATACAACATCTCTTCGCCAATGGCGCAGGCTGCGTAAGGAGCTAGATACTGCAAAGAAGCGCTTGCCCGGCTTGACGCGCTGACGATAGTGGTATATTCCATGGCTCCGTATTTCTTCAAAGTTTCGGAAATAGCCACAACACTGGATAGCTTTTGCCCTATGGCAACATAAATACAATAAACGCCCTTGCCTTTTTGGTTAATTATCGTATCAATAGTAATAGCGGTTTTACCTGTCTGACGATCGGCAATAATCAATTCGCGCTGGCCGCGTCCAATAGGAGTAAGCGCGTCAATTGCCTTAATCCCGGTCTCAAGAGACTCGGTTACAGGCTGGCGCTCAACCACATTAGGAGCCTTGGATTCTATCGGCCTGAATTTAGTCGCGTTCAACGGACCCTTGCCATCAATTGGTTTTCCTAAAGCGTTAACTACGCGGCCGACCAGTTCCGGACCAACCGGAACCTCTACGATCTTACCAGTTCTCTTTACTATATCGCCTTCTTTAATATCTTTATCCGGGTTATCCGTACCGAAAATTACCACACCTACGCTCTCTTCCTCAAGGTTTAAAACCATACCCATGACGCTATCTGAAAATTGAACCAATTCTCCCACCATAGCATCATCCAAACCGTGAATGCGCGCAATAGTATCTCCAACCTGGATAACCGTTCCGATAGACTCCGAACGCATCCGGGTTTTGAATTTTTCCAACTCGTGGCGAATAACTGAACTTACTTCTTCC
>JAQUOO010000028.1 GCA_028717055.1 Candidatus Omnitrophota bacterium
AAAAAAAACCTTGAAAACCCTGTAGGCTTGTGATATATTAGCGCCCAATGGCTTGATAATTGTGCAGCATTTTGATAGAGAAGACCTCCCAGCTGAACTGGGAGTTTTAAGTTTATTCAGGCATTATATTTACGGGAGCACTGTATTATCATTATATAGGAAAGAAAACAGATAAAGTGTGCCAAAAAGCCATCTACCCCGGAACTTTTGACCCGGTAACTAACGGTCATATCGATCTGATAAAGCGGGCGCAGGATATCTTCCCCGAGTTAATTATAGCTGTAGCTGCTAATCCTCAAAAAGGGCCGCTTTTTGACACTGAAGAGAGAGTGGCTATGCTTAAGCAGGCTACTGCCGGCTTAAAAGGCGTGGAAGTGGTAAGTTTCGAGGGGTTGGTTGTAGATTACGCGCGTAAGCGCAAGGTTAAGGTTTTGGTCAGAGGCTTAAGGATGATTTCGGATTTTGAGTTTGAATTCCAGATGGCTTTAACCAATAGAAAGCTTTCTGCGGATATCGAAACCATCTTTCTTATGCCTCATGAATCATACAGCTATCTTTCTTCGAAGCTTTTGAAAGAGACTGCGGCTTTGGGCGCGGATTTAGCGAGTTTCGTCCCGGATTTTGTAGAAAAGGCGCTTAAAGCAAAATTACGCGTTAAGTAGGCGGACCCCGTTAGAAACAGGTTGCCGCAGGCAGCCGTTAAATTTTCTATGACGGGGGTCATGTTTTTATAAGCGAGGTTTCTAACGGGGTGAAAATTGACACTCGTAAAATACCTGATGAAGGGTTAACTCTTGTTGAAGAATTCAGTCCCGCGAAGTTGGATTTGGATACCGAGATCATCAAGTTTTCCGGCCTGATAAAAGCAAAAGCGGTTGTTGCCAAAAGTTATGGCGCGGTTAGCGTGAATCTGGCTTTGGAAGCGCCGATGGTCATAACCTGCAGCCGTTGCCTGGAAGAAGTGAATACCGGTTTTAACCGGCAGCTCGAGTTGCATTATGCCATCGATAAGCTCGAGCCGGTAATTGATCTGGATCCGGACATCCGGGAAGAAATAATTTTAAATTATCAAATCAACCCTTTATGTAATATTGATTGTAAAGGTTTGTGTGTCAAGTGCGGTGGAAATTTAAATAATGGAAGTTGTAGCTGTAAGTCCAAGTAAAAGATTTGCTTTGGGATTTTAATTTTGAAATTTGGATTTTCGAGCGACTGAAAGGAGCTAGACGTGGCCCTACCTAAGAGAAGGCATTCGGCAACGCGCGGCCGTAAGCGCCGTACCCATTGGAAGGTAAAAGCGGAGGGGTTAAGCCCTTGCCCGCAATGCAAGGAACCGAAATTGGTTCATCGAGTTTGCCCTGTTTGCGGGTTTTACAAAGGCAAGCAGGTTATTGAAATAAAAGTAAAAGAGAAAAAGAAGAAGAAATAATTTTACTTGGATAGGCTTGTCAGCAGGGACTATTCCTGCTGACAAGGGGTTGTTTTGCGGCAAGATAAGAGTTGGTTGCGAAATTAGCGAAAAAAAGCCTTATTGCGGGGAGATAACCAGATGAAAATAGTGGTTGATGCTATGGGCGGGGATCACGCGCCCGAAGTGGTGATTGACGGCACATTGGCAGCGGTTAAAGAGTATGGCGCCGAGGTTATTCTTGTAGGGGATGAAGCTAAAATAAACCCTTTGCTTAAGAAGGCTAAATATTCCGGTAGCAATATCGAAGTAGTCCACGCTCCCGAGACAATCGAGATGTGTGAGTCTGCCGCGTTAAGCGTGCGGAAAAAAAGAAATTCTTCCATTGTAGTAGGGATAAATTTGGTTAAAGAGGGTAAAGCCGGAGCTTTTTTTAGCGCGGGGAATACCGGCGCAGTGGTTTGCGCTGCGACTTTGGGTTTAAGGCTTATTCCCGGAGTTGAGCGTCCCGGGATCGCTATTGTTACTCCTACCTTAAAAGGCACGTCTTTGATTATCGATGTCGGCGCGAATATCGATCCTAAGCCTAATCAGCTTTTGCAATACGGCATTATGGGGGATGTTTATAGCCGGACCATCTTAAATAAAACCAATCCTTCTATCGGCCTTTTGAATATCGGAGAGGAAGAGGCTAAGGGCACTGAATTTATGCGTGAAACGCATGAATTGCTCCAGAAGAGCAAACTTAATTTTATCGGTAATGTCGAAGGCAAAGATCTTTTTTCAGGCAAATGCGATGTTATTGTTTGCGACGGCTTTGTGGGAAATGTCGCGTTAAAAGTATCTGAGAGCGTGGCTCAAGTAATGCAGGTATTCTTAAAAAGGTATCTTTTGAGCAATGCTTTAGGCAGAATAGGCCTGCTTTTTTTGCTCCCCAGTTTAAAGCGTTTCAAGAAAGAACTGGATTATTCCGAATACGGCGGAGCGCCTCTGTTGGGAGTCGATGGGGTAACTATTATCGGCCACGGCCGTTCCAATGTCAAGGCGATAAAAAACGCTATAAGGGTGGCTAAGGAAGAGGTAGAACGAAAGTTTAACGAGAAAATTACAGAGGCGATCAGCAATAAATGAAAAAAGTCGGCATCATCGGTGTTGGCGAATACCTGCCCAAAAAGGTCCTGGCTAATGCGGATTTAGAGAAAATGGTGGATACTTCCGATGAGTGGATCACTACCCGCACCGGCATAAAAGAGCGCAGGTTGGCATCTAACGATGAGGCTGCTTCGGATTTGGCTATCGCTGCTGCAAAAGAAGCTTTGAGCAGCGCGAAATTAGCCCCGGAAGACCTGGATTTAATCATCGTAGCCACCATCACTCCGGATATGCCTTTTCCTTCCGTAGCATCGATAGTCCAAAACGCGTTATCCGCTAAAAAAGCCGCTGCATTCGACGTCTCCGCAGCTTGCGCCGGATTTGTTTACGCGCTTTCAACTGCCCAGCAATTTATCTCTTGCGGTGTTTATAAAAACGCCTTGGTTATCGGCTCTGAAAAACTTTCCTCTGTAACGGATTGGAAAGACAGGAACACTTGTGTCTTGTTCGGCGACGGAGCAGGGGCGTGCGTATTGGGAGAAGTTAAGGATGGCGGGATAGTCGCTACTTATCTTGGCTGCGACGGTTCTAATCTAAATTTACTAAATCTTCCGGCTGGCGGCTCTCGTATTCCTGCTTCCCATGAAACAGTTGACCAGCGCCTGCATTATATTAAAATGAACGGGAACGAATTATTCAAGATTGCGGTCAGGACCATGACTGACGCGGCTTTGACGGTTCTGGAAAAAGCAGGTTTGAAATTCTCCGATATTGACCTCATTATACCCCATCAGGCAAATTCCCGGATCATTATGGCGGTTGCCAAAAGATTAGGGCTTACCGAAGACAAGATCTTCCTTAATATAGAAAAATACGGAAATATGTCCAGCGCTTCTACTGCCACGGCCTTAGTTGAGGCGGCAAAAGAAGGCAGGATTAAGAAAGGCGACATTGTTCTTTTAGACGCTTTCGGAGCCGGCTTAGTCTGGGGAGCAGCCGTTATTAAATGGTAGCCTTCCTTTTCGCCGGGCAAGGCAGCCAATATGTGGGCATGGGCAAGGATTTATACGAAAACTTTCCTGTTTCCCGCGCAATATTCGATCGGGCAAATCCGATTCTGGGTTTTGATTTGAAAGATATTTGTTTCAGCGGTTCTGAAGATATGCTTAAACAGACGCATATCTCACAGCCGGCAATTGTAACGGTAAGCATTGCTGCTTTCGAGGCCTTTAAATCCAAACATAAGGTTATCCCGTCTTATATGGCCGGATTAAGCCTGGGTGAGTATAGCGCTCTGATAGCCTCCGGGGCGCTTACTTTTGAGGATGGTATCAGGCTGATTAAAAGAAGAGGCGAGTTAATGGATGAGGCAGCTAAGAGGCATCCAGGTAAGATGGCCGCGGTTTTAGGGCTGGATCTCGATAAGTTAAGAAATATATGTTCGGTAAGTAAGGCAGAAATAGCCAATTTGAATTGTCCAGGTCAGGTAGTTATTACGGGAGAGAATTCAGCTATAGATAAGGCTGTTTCTTTGTGTAATGAAGCGGGTGCGAAAAAAGTGATTCCTCTGGAAGTAAGCGGAGCGTTCCATTCTTCATTGATGTTTGAAGCCTCGGTAGCTCTTAAAACTGTTCTCGAGAATACTCCCATGTCGCCTCCCTTAGTGCCTGTAGTCAGTAATTATACCGCCTTGCCTCAATATAAAGTCATTCAGATAATGGATAATCTTAAATATCAAATACGTTCTTCAGTGAAATGGGAAGACTCAATACGTTTCATGCTCTCAAAAGGGGTTACGCAGTTTTACGAATTTGGCCCGGGCAAGGTGCTTAAGGGGCTGATGCGCAAAATAGACCCTGCTGCCCAGGTTACGAATATAGAGAAAAGTGCAGATATAGAGAGTAGTTAGTAGGTAGTAGTTAGGGTTTCCCCTCATACTACCTACTATATGCTACCTACTCGCATGAGGTTACCAGGAGGATATTATGAAATTAAAGGATAAAGTTGCTTTAATCACTGGCGGAGCAAGAGGAATAGGCCAGGCAATTGCCATGGTTTTTGCCAAAGAGGGCGCGGATATCGTAGTTGCGGATGTCAATCTGGAGGTTGCCCAAAAAACAGCCTCGGAAATCGAAGCTTTAGGCAGAAAATCCCTGGCTTTGGAGATGGATGTTACGGATTATGCCAAGGTTGAAGAAGGGCTGAACAAAATTCTTGACAAATTTGGAAAGGTTGATATATTAGTTAACAACGCTGGGATTACAAAAGACAATCTTATCTTGAGAATGTCTCAATCCGAGTGGGATGCGGTGATAAACGTGAACCTTAAAGGCACTTTTAACTGTATCAAAGCGGTTTCCCGGCCGATGATAAAGCAGAGAAGCGGCAAGATTGTGAGTATAGCTTCGATTATAGGATTAATGGGAAACGCAGGGCAGGCAAATTACGCTGCCTCAAAAGCGGGTATAATCGCTCTTACAAAAACCGTAGCTAAAGAATTGGCAAGCCGTAATATCAATGCCAACGCAGTAGCGCCCGGATTTATCCAAACAGAGATGACCGCCAAGCTTCCTGAAAATGTGAAGGCTATGATGCTAGAGGCAATACCTCTGGCTAAGTTGGGGCTTCCCCAGGATGTGGCGAATGTCTGTTTATTCTTAGCGTCCGAAGATTCAAATTATATTACCGGACAAGTTATTACAGTTGACGGCGGCATGGTTATGGCTTAGGAACACAATCCTTTATTCAGGGATTATTTTTCACATCCGTGTGTAACGGAAAATTAAGGAGGAAAAAAGAATGGCAGTTCAAGAGAAAGTTAAGTCAATAATTGCAGAGCAGTTAGGCGTAAAACCTGAAGAGGTAACTCCTGAAGCGTCTTTTGTTGATGATTTAGGCGCGGACTCTCTGGATACCGTAGAGCTGGTTATGGCACTAGAAGAGGAATTTGGCATTGAAATACCGGATGAGGATGCCGAGAAGATAGCTACTGTCGGCGATGCCATTAAGTATATCGAAGAAAAAAGCGCTGGCAAATAATATTTTTATATAATTTTTGTTTAAAACACCCCGCTATTTTTTGCTTAGCGGGGTGAGTTTTAATATCAATATTAAGAAAATGAAAGAAAACAGGGTAGTAGTTACGGGTCTAGGGATAATTTCACCGGTAGGCAACGACGTTTCTGCTTTCTGGGGGGCTTTAAAAGAAGGAAAGAGCGGAGTTGGGCCATTAACCAGCTTTGACGCTTCTGGTTTCGACTCCCGGATTGCCGGTGAAATAAAAGATTTTGACCCGGCTATGGCTGGTTTGGATATTAAGGAGACCCGGCGCACCGCTAAATTCGTGCAATATGCTTTGGCCGCAGCAAGGCAAGCTGTAACTTCTTCAGGCTTGGATTTAGATAAAACAGATAAAGAAAGGTGTGGAGTCTTAATCGGTTCGGGCATAGGCAGCCTTTATACCATAGAGGAAGAGCATAGGGTGTATTTGACTAAAGGCCCTTCGCGGTTATCGCCTTTTTTAATTCCGATGTTGATTGTTAATGAGGCAAGCGGTTTAGTCGGGATTAAATTCGGATTTAAGGGCCCGAATTCCTGTGTAGCTACTGCTTGCGCTTCAGGATCGCATGCAATCGGAGATGCCTATAGAATTATAGCCCGCGGAGACGCGGACGTAATGATTTCGGGCGGCACGGAAAGTTGCATTGTAGCTACTGCCGTGGGCGGATTCTGCGCTTTAAAAGCCCTTTCCAGGAGAAATGACGATCCGCAGAAAGCCTCCCGGCCATTCGATAAAGAACGCGATGGTTTTGTTATGGCTGAAGGCTGCGGTCTAGTGGTTTTAGAGAGTTTAGAGCATGCCAAGAAGAGAGGCGCTCATATAATTGCCGAGTTAGCTGGTTTTGGAATGACTTGTGATGCTTATCATATAACTGCGCCTGATCCTGAAGGAGAAGGCTCTGGCAAGGCAATGCAATTAGCTTTAGCCGATGCCAAGCTTAGTCCTGAAGATGTAGATTATATCAATGCTCATGGGACTTCCACTAAGCTCAATGATAAGATTGAAACGCTGGCTATGAAAAAAGCATTTGGTTCCCATATTAGGAAAGTTATGGTTTCTTCGACTAAATCCATGATCGGCCATTCGCTGGGAGCTGCCGGAGGAGTGGAATTCGTAGTTTGTTGCCTGACTATAAAAGAAGGTATTGTGCATCCTACGATTAATTATGAGCATCCTGATCCGGAGTGCGATCTTGACTATGTTCCTAATGTTTCCCGCAAGGCTGGCATCAAGGTTTGTATGTCCAATTCTTTGGGTTTTGGCGGGCATAACGCCTCTTTGATTGTTAAGAAGTTTGAATAAGTTCTAAAATTCAAATGTCAAGATTCAAAATCCAAAATAAATCCAAAACTCAAATGAAAAATATCAAACCAAGATTTTGTCATTTGATATTTGTCATTTAAATTTATTTTGAATTTTGTGCTTTGTCATTTGACATTAAAATAACCATGCCATACACAATCTCGGAAAAAATATTACTGGCGCATAGCAGCAAAAAAGATATCCATCCCGGAGAATTTATCGAGGTAAATGTGGATATCGCCCTGGGCAATGATATTACCGCGCCTTTGGCTATCGAACAATTCAAAAAGAGCGGGGTAAAACATGTTTTTGACAAAAACAGGATAGTGCTGGTTCCGGATCATTTTGCTCCGGCCAAGGATTTAAGAAGCGCTAATCAATGCAAGATTTTGGCTAATTTTGCCGCGGAGCAGAAGATAAAAAATTATTTTGAAGTCGGTTGTATGGGTATTGAACATGCGCTCTTGCCGGAAATGGGATTGGTTACTTCCGGAGACCTGGTAATTGGCGCGGATTCCCACACCTGCACTTATGGCGCCTTGGGCGCTTATTCAACCGGGATAGGGTCTACGGATCTGGCCCGCGCTTTTATCGATGGCAAATGCTGGCTTAAGGTTCCGGGTTCAATCAAATTTGTCTACAAAGGAAAGCTTAAGAAATGGGTCGGCGGCAAGGATTTAATCCTGTTTACTATCGGTAAAATCGGAGTTGACGGCGCTTTATACAAGGCTATGGAGTTTTCCGGTCCGGTGATTCGCAGCTTGAGCATGGATGATAGATTTTCCATGAGCAATATGGCTATTGAAGCCGGAGCCCGGGCAGGATTGATTGAGCCGGATAAAATTACCAGGAAATATGTCAAGGGAAGGCCTAAAACCGAAGGCCATGCCCCGGAATTCTATACGTCGGATAAGGACGCCCGGTATGACCATATTTACGAATGGGATATTTCGGATTTGGAGCCGCAAGTGGCTTGTCCGCATCTGCCCAGCAATACCAAGGCGGTATCGGAATTAAATAAGGTTAAGATTGACCAGGTGGTTATCGGTTCCTGCACTAACGGCAGGATTTCGGATTTAAGGATTAGCGCTAAGATATTAAAAGGTAAAAAAGCGGCTCCGGGAGTAAAATTGATTGTGTTCCCGGCTACGCAGAAAATTTATCTGGAAGCGGTAAAGGAAGGATTAGCGGAAATCTTTGTTAAAGCAGGAGGAGTATTTTCTACTCCTACTTGTGGGCCGTGTTTAGGCGGGCATATGGGTATTTTAACCGAGGGTGAATCCGCCATAGCTACGACTAACCGTAATTTTATCGGCAGGATGGGCAGCCCTAAGAGTTTTGTCTATTTGTCCAACCCGGCGGTTGCGGCTGCTTCAGCTATTACCGGCAGGATTACGCATCCTGAAGAAATATAAAATGATTATTAAGGGTAAAGTTCATAGGTTTGGGGATGATATAAATACCGACGATATTATCTCGGCTAAATATCTGATTTCTACTGATCCCGGGGAATTAGGATCGCATTGCATGGAAGCGATAGCTCCGGATTTTGTTAAAAAGGTAAATCCGGGGGACATAATTATAGCGGGAAAAAACTTTGGCTGTGGTTCAAGCCGGGAGCATGCGCCGGTTGCGATTAAAGGCGCCGGAATATCCGCGGTAATCGCCAAGAGTTTTGCCGCGATATTTTTCCGGAATGCCATAAATATCGGTTTGCCTTTTCTGGAACTGGCGGATACGGATAAAATAAAAGAAGGGGATTTGATTGAGATAGATTTAAGCACGGGAATAATCAGGAACCTGACGCAAAGCCAAACTTATAAAACCCAGGCTTTCCCCGGATTTCTGCAGGAACTGGTAGAAGAAGGCGGCCTGATGAATTATATAAAGAAGAGAGGAACCAGGCATGTATAAAATCGCGGTTATCGGCGGAGACGGCACGGGCCCGGAAGTTGTTGCCGAGGGGCTAAAGGTTTTAAAAAGAGCGGGTGAAAAATTCGGTTTTAAGTATGAAACCAAAGATTTTGACTTTAGCGGCAAAAGATATCTGGCTACCGGGAAATTAGTGGATGACAGCGATGTCGCCGAATTAAAAAAATATTCCGCGATTTATCTTGGCGCGGTAGGCGATCCTGGCGTAAAACCCGGTATTATTGAAACAGGGGTGTTGTTAAAGTTAAGGTTTGCTCTGGACCAATATATAAATTTAAGGCCGGTTAAGCTGTATAATTCCAGTTTTTGCCCTTTAAAAGACAAAAAACCGGAAGATATAGATTTTGTAGTTGTGCGCGAGAACTCTGAAGGCATTTATAAAGGTATGGGCGAGTTTAAAGATAAAGGGACTAAGGATGAAGTGGCAATTCAGATTTCTTACAATACCCGTAAGGGTGTTGAGCGTTGTATTCGCTATGCGTTTGAATTTACCCGTAAACGCAACAAAAGAAAGAAACTTACTCTTTGCGGCAAAACCAATGTTTTGACCTATGCCTGGAATCTCTGGGAGAGGGTTTTTAACGAGGTGGCCAGGGAATATCCGGATATTGCTACGGATTACGCCCATGTGGATGCTACCACCATGTGGTTTGTGAAGAACCCGGAGTGGTTTGATGTTATCGTGACGGATAATATCTTTGGCGACATCATTACTGACTTGGGCGCAATGATTCAGGGCGGTATGGGTATTGCTGCCGGCGGCAACATTAATCCGGAAGGCGTATCGATGTTTGAACCGATCGGAGGAAGCGCCCCTAAATATACAGGTAAGAATGTGATTAATCCTTTAGCTGCGATTTGCGCCGTAGGAATGATGTTGGATAATTTAGGCGAAAGCAAGGCGGCTAAAGCGGTTGAGGATGCGGTTATTAAGGTTGCCAATGGTAAATTAAAAACCCTGGCTGCCGGAAAAATGGGTTATTCTACGACTGAAGTCGGTGACCTGGTAGCGCAAATTATTTGATCTATTTCTTTAGAAAGAAATTAAAATGAAGAAAACTGAATATAATGTGGCCGTAGTTGGCGCAGGTGTGGTAGGGATAGAGATGCTGCGGGTTTTAAAACAGCGCAATTTTCCTATTGGAGAATTGCGTGTATTTGCGCGTTCCAGCCGCGATATGGATGTTGATGGGCACAAATATGCGGTAAAACCGATTTCCCCGGAAGGTTTTGAGGGTATAGATATCGCCTTATTCGCCGGAACCGAGGGTGAAAAGGGCGCGGCAGTAACTTACGCCCGGGAAGCGGTAAAAAGAGGCGCGGTAGTTATTGATAATGGCGCGGATTTCCGGATGGATAAAAATGTTCCGTTAGTAGTTCCCGAAGTTAATTCCGCGGATGTTAAGAAGCATAAAGGGATTATTGCTAACCCAAATTGCTCAACCATTCAGATGGTTGTAGCCTTGAATCCGATTCATAAGAAAGCCGGGGTTAAAAGGATTATTGTTACTACTTTACAGGCTTCCAGCGGTGCCGGTAAAGGCGCTGTTGAGCAATTAAAAGAAGAGAATTCTTTAATAGCCCGGGCTGGTTTCGATAATTTGAGTGTAAGCGCTTCAGGCAAATCCATGCCTCAGCAGTTGGCTTACAATGTCTTTCCGCACATAGGTTCATTTGCCGATGGTGATTACACAAACGAAGAGTGGAAGCTGGTTAAGGAAACTCATAAGATTATGCATGCTCCGAAAATCAAAATCTCGGCTACTACGGTGAGGGTTCCGGTTAGGACCGGGCATTCCGAATCGGTTTACTTTGAGGTTTCGCGTCCTATCTCGGTTGACAAAATTAAAGCTCTCCTTGCGAAAGCCCCGGGAGTAGTCTTGATGGATGAACCTAAAAATAATCTTTATCCTATGCCTAAAGATGTTGAAGGCAGGGATGAAACTTTTGTCGGCCGTATCCGTCAGGACGCTTTTGTAAAGAATGGTTTCTGGCTGTGGGTTGTCGCGGATAACCTGCGTAAGGGGGCTGCGACCAATGCCGTGCAAATCGCCGAATGCGTAATCTCAAGCTCGAAATAGAATACGACGGAACAAATTACGCGGGCTGGCAAATCCAGCCTAAAGGCCGCGGTAAGACAATTCAAGCAGTAATCGAGAAAAAACTCCGCAAGATCCTCCGGGAGAAAGTGAAACTAATCGTTTCCGGAAGGACTGATTCCGGCGTTCATGCCGAAGCTCAAATCGCCAATTTCCTTACGTATTCTAATATCACTTTACCTAGACTGAAACTAGGCTTAAATGGGATCCTGCCGGAAGATATAAAGATTGTTAAAATAAGTTTGGCCCCTTTAACCTTTCATAGCCGTTTCTCGGCAAAATCCAAAATCTACCGTTATACTATATTAAACCGGGATTATTCTTCGCCTTTGTCAAGGAATAAGGTTTTTTTCTATCCGCATCCTCTGGACGTAAGGATTATGCGGGAGGAAGCTTTAAGTTTTCTGGGGAAGCATGATTTCAGCGCCTTCCAGGCTTCTTTAGGAAAAGACAAGAATCCCGTTAAGATTATAAAGAATGTTGATATAAAAAAGAAAAATGATTATATATCTATTGATATCGAGGCGGATGGGTTTTTATATAATATGGTCAGGAACATTGCGGGAACTTTGATTGAGATAGGCAGGGGAAGGTTGTCCAGGGGAGCGCTCAAAAAGATATTACTCTCCCGCAATCGCCGGCTTGCCGGGCAAACTGCCCCCGCCAGGGGGCTTTGTCTTTTAAGGGTAAAATATTGAGTTATGGCGGATGAATCGAAAATGCCGATGAATGGGGTTGAAACGGCCAAAAGTAGATTAACGATCGGGATAGCGCTATGCGTTATTCTGATCATTGCGTATTCATTCTTGAGCCTGCCGGGGAGCTTCGACTCCTATTATGTCAGATTCAGGCCTTCTCCCAAGAGCCTGATTTTTATCAGGTATCTTTTTTCTCTGGGGATAAGGGCGGCCTTATTTATCTCCGGGATAGGTATTTTATTCCGCAAGGATATTTTTCGCAAAATAGCCATATTTGTCGGTTTGTTTACCATAGCTACTATTTACTGGAAGCATCCGGTAGAAGTCTACAGGAAAATTTTATGGTGGCAGATCAGGCAGGGGGTGCTTTCCGTAGAGGCAATCCCGCGGATAGACATGCTGGCCTGGTTTTGCGCCGTAACTTCTTATCTTGTCGATATCATAGTTTCCCTTTGTTTGGTGTATTATCTTACCCGGCCCAAGGTAAGAAAGTTATTCGATTAGGTTTCTTGTTTATGACCTCTTTCTATTAAAAAAATAATAAAAAAAGTTTGACTTAAATAATAATTATGGTATACTTATCCTCTATGAAAAAAACCTACACAGCAAAAAAAGAAGATATCAAAAGAAACTGGTATTTAGTTGATGCCAAGGATAAAATACTGGGCAGGGTAGCAACTAAGGTCGCGGCTATATTAAGGGGTAAACATAAAGCGGTATTTACTCCGCATGTAGACACCGGAGATAATGTTGTGGTTATAAACACGGCTAAAATCAGGATTAGCGGGCGGAAATCCAGGCAAAAAGTATACCGCCGTTATTCCGGTTATCCGGGAGGCTTAAGGGAAGTAACTTTTGAGAAGATGTTTACGAATAAGCCGACAACCGTATTTAAGCTTGCGGTCAGGCGTATGCTTCCCGCAGGAGCCTTGGGCCATGTCATGTTGAAGAAATTGAAGATTTATGCCGATGATAAACATGCGCAGATAGCGCAAAAGCCGCAAATTTTGGAGGTTTGAATAAATTAAATG
>JAQUOO010000029.1 GCA_028717055.1 Candidatus Omnitrophota bacterium
TGCCAGGTGTAGTTGGCTCCATCGATGTAGTCATCCCCTATGGCTATACGCTTGGCTCGCAGCTCACGGTAGACTCCATAGGGAGAAGGATAGTAGGTGGTGATGGTTAGGGTGTCTTCGGCAAAAACCGGGGAAAGAAAAAACGCGAATGCTATAATAATATAAAGAAATTTACCGGGCATTCCTACTCCTTTGCTCTTTCCAGAAATCCGGACTAGATATAGAATCCTATCTAAGTATAACACCGTATACTTACGGTGTCAAGAAAATGATACTTTGCGATAATATGCCTTATGGAAATGGATATCAGACTAAAACTGGCTAGAAAAATCCGGGAATTGAGGCAAAGGAAAGAATTAACCCAAGAACAATTATCCGAACTCTCGGGAGTGGATTATAAACACATACAACTGCTGGAAAGCAAGAAAGCGCCCGCCGCAAAAATAGACACTATCGAAAAGATTGCCAAAGCCTTCGGGATAACTCCTTCGAAATTACTCAAATTTTAAACAGAGACTACTGGCCTAACTTAGGCGGCCTGGAAAGCTTCGCCAGGTTTTCGGCTATTTCTATGCTTAAAGAAGCAACTGCGCTGCTCAAAGCCTGGGATAATCCAAAATAATTATGCGGGTTAACAGTTTGGATGAATTGCGACTTTTTCGTAAACAGCATTTTCCTGTTCCGGGCATCGATAATCGACCATTGGGCCGTAAAAACCATATTCCCCTCCAGTTCGCTATCCAGTTGGAGAATGTCTACAATCACCTGATAATCCAAGGGGATGGCAAAATTGCAGGGAAACAGCTGAAAACTGGCTGCCGGAAGCATAACGGACAGGTCTTCGCTGAGAATACGAGCCAGGCTCGAATCCAGAGGCTCTGCCCAGCGGTCAAATTGGGCAAAGCTGAAAGTGCCGTTTTTATTCCTGGTGACAATCTGCGGGCGATCCTGATATTCGGGAATCCCGATTGGCCCTACCGCGACAATTACGCCCTGAGCAATCTCAAATTTTCCGGCTGACAGCTCTTTGGATAATGAACCGGGCATATAGAACCGCGAGTTCGGGCTGTTTGAAACCGAGACGCACCCGCTGGTTAAAATGACAAAGAACAAGGCACAAATAACAAATGAATGACAAGGCACAAATGACAAATGACAAGATTTATGTTTTTGTCTTGCAATTTGTAATTTGGCATTTGGATTTATTTTGGGCTTTGGATTTTGAATTTTGGATTTAAACATTTATTCTCCTTTATAGGCTGATTTTCCTTTTAAGAGCGCTTCCGGATGCTGTTCAAGGTATTCAGCCAGCAGGTTAAATGACCGCGCGGAGCGGGTAACTTCTTTAAGCGTTTTATGCAATTCCGATATTCCCTCGGAATTCACCAGCCTGTTGATACCCACGACCGCCTCCTCTAAATTAGTAGTAATCTCTTTTACCGGAATATCGTCCATAACCTGAAAGATATCCGGGGATATAGGCAAAGCCGGCAGTTCGGGATAACTTTTGATGATGCCGTAGAATTTTTCCGGCTTATCCGGATAAAAATCCAACGCAATCATAAGCTGTCCGGTGATGAAATTCTGTATTTCGAGCTTGGCCCGCAAGCCTTGCTTGATAAACCTCATATAATCGGGGTAACCGGGCTTTTCGGGGATACCCATAACCCGCGACAATTCTATATCAACAATTACGGGAATAAGGACATCCTGCGTTTTGCTGTCGTAAATCAGGCTAATGCTAGTGATATTGCCGATTTTAACGCCCCTAAAGATTACCGGAGCGCCCACGGAAAGGCCTTTGACCGAACCGTTAAAAAACAAAACGTATTTATCCGACTGCCGGAAGATTTGCCCCGAACCAAAAACCAATATCGCTGCGATTAATAAAGCCAGCGCGCCCACCACAAACGCGCCGATTACTGTTTTGTTTACTTTTTTAATCATAAGGCTGCCCCCTGTTTCTCTCCCCGGGTCAGGAATTGGATGACCCGCGGGTCTTTAGAACTAGCTAATAAATCTTTTGGCTTTCCTTCGGCAATGATGCCCTTACTTTCAGCATCAAGAAGGACCGCTTTATCGCCTACGGCAAATATGCTCGCCAGTTCGTGGGTGACAATCACGATTGTGGCGCCGAGGGCGTCTCTTAACTGAATAATCAAATCGTCCAGCAAACGGGCGCTTAAAGGGTCCAGCCCGGCGGAGGGTTCGTCAAAAAAAATAATACCGGGGTCAAGCGCGATTGCCCGGGCAAGCCCAGCTCTCTTGCGCATCCCGCCGCTTATTTGGCTGGGATAAAAATCAGCGTAACCGCCCAGGCCGACCAAGGATAATTTTAATTCTACCATTTCCCTGATTTGAGCGGAAGATAATTCTGAATACAACTGTAAGGGCAAAGCGATATTTTCTCCCAAGGTAAAAGAGCTCCAGAGCGCGCCGCTCTGATAGAGCACGCCGAAACTCCGCATCAAATTCTGCCGGACGGATTCATCTTCCGCCCAAAAATTCACTCCGTTGTATAATACTTCTCCTTTTAGCGGTTCTTTAAGGCCAATCAATACTTTAAGCAGGGTGCTCTTGCCGCAGCCGCTTCCGCCCATTACTACAAAAATATCGCCTTGGTTTACGCTGAAATTAAGATTACGCAATACTTCGTAATCATCATAACTTAAATCAAGGCCGCGCACTTCGATAACGGATTGAGGTTTATTATCCATTGATTACACTCCCAAAACCTGGCAAATAAATGTGATAACCGCGGTAGCGACGACAATACTGGTGATGGCGCTGACTACCGCCGAGGTGGTTGCCGCTCCCACGCCTTCAGCGCTCCTTTCACAATTGATCCCGCGCAAACACCCTGCCACTGCCACAATTATTCCGAAGATAAGACCATGCGTAAGCCCGATCCAGACATGGCTTAACTTTACCGCTGATTGAGTATGATGCCAATATTCTACAGGATTAAGCCCGAGAAAATTAACGCTGATCAGGAAGCCTCCGGCTATGCCCATAAAATCCGCATAAATAGTTAATAGCGGCATCATGATTATCAGGGCCAAAACCCGCGGCATAACCAGGAATTCAACCGGAGAAATCCCCAGAGTCTTGAACGCGTCAACTTCTTCATTTACCTGCATAAGGCCAAGTTCCGCGGCAAAAGACGCGCCGGTGCGGCCGGACATAATGATGCCGGTCATTACCGCCCCCATCACGCGCACCATAGCGATACCGACGATATCGGCGATATAGATCTGCGCTCCGAATAATTTAAGCTGTATCGCTCCGATAAAAGCCAGGATCATGCCGACTAAAATGCTGATCAGGGAAACAAGGCCCAAGGCTCCCGCGCCGCAACGCTGCACAATAGCGACAAATTCATCCCGGCGAAAATAAGCCTTGCCCGCGATAAGCCGGCCAAAAGCAAAAGTAATTTCTCCCAGAAAATTGATAACCGCAAGCGTCCCGGCGCAAAACGCCAAGAATTTGTCAGCGACTCTCTCAAGAAGGCCTTCAGGTTCGATTTTCCGGGGGATATTTTTTTCATCAACTTTAAGCGCCAGCTCAAGCAATTTGACCACGCCCAAAGGAAGACCCTGACGCTCAATGGTAACATTCCTGCGCCCGCCTTCTCTGATTAAATTAAGCAGAAAAGAGACAAGCCCGCTGTCCCATTTGGTTATTTCAGAGGCATCAAAGGTAATCCGGGCGATATTTTTATTTCCGGCAAGCTGGGTTAAGACTTCATTTTCCGAGGGGAGAACCGCGCGAATCAGCCACTCTCCGCTTAGCTTCAAACGAAGGGTATTTGCGCAGGGATGATCAAAAGAAAGTTGGCTTAAGGGCATACGGCCTTTATTTTACTCCTATTTCCTGATTTTAAAACCTGAAATGCACAAATATTCTGCCGAAATTTTTATCGTCTTTTTCAATCCGGCGGTAGAGCCTTTTTATCTGCGGCTGTTCCAAGAAACGCAGGACGCTTTTTTTCAACTGCCCGCTCCCTTTGCCGGGAATAATTTCCACTAATTCTATCTTTTTGGTTACGGCTTCCTGAATCGCGCGGTTGAGTTCTGTTTCAATCGCCCGGCCGTTGCTAAAGATATCGTGCAAATCCAATTTAATTTTGGCCATTAGGTTATTATAACGCCATAAACAAATTCTTGAAAGCGCTTTCCCAAAACACGCATTTTACCCTTGATTCTTGCCGGGTATATTGCATACTTCTTTTAGCGTTTACTCACAGCAAGGATGTTGGTTTAAAAACCCCGAAAGAGCGTTTCGGGGTTTTTATTTTCAGCGCCTGGAGAAAGATTGTCAATATTTTACTGCGCGGCCCTTAACCGGCAGTGAAACATGGCTTCCGGCTAATTTCCATTCCTTGCCCTTCTTGACCAAGAAACCGGTAGTGCGCACATCGTCGATTTTTTTGACCAGCTTTCCGTTCTTGTAAATCTTGGTATCGAATTTCAGGGCAAAATGCGCGGCGCGGTTGCCGCCGGCAATGCTTATTTGTTTTTGCCTGACCTTCGTGGTCATACCAACGCCTGTCTTGCTGATAGATTCAATCCTAGTTAACAAAGCTTGCCTACCTACCATATATTCATCGACATCTGTTCCGATGTGCGCGGCATTCTTATCGTCAGCTACCATGCGCTTAAGGGCGCCTGCATCATAATTCATCCAGGTATTTAAATATTCCTTAACAAATTTCTCCACCTTCGCCTTTTCTCCCATAGCTACCTCCTCCCTGGTTTACTGCAATCCCCTAAAACCTCTAATCACCTCTATGTATAGGCTTTTTATATACGGCCTTCCCCGAAGTATGAGAAATAAACGCAACTTTTAAAAGGTAAATTCGGCCTAAGATCCCTTATAGGGACACAGGCAAATTGTTTGCCGGAAATTGTTTTATGTATTCCTATTCTATGGTCATAGATCGGGCAAAAATATTTCCCGGAGCTGTCTTGCTTTAGATGCTCGCAAGGGTCTCCGTCCAGCGAACCGCAGCAGGCTCCGCATCTTCTGCAAAGGGCCTCATATTTTGCCTGTTCTTCTTCCTGTTTGCGTGAATACTCTGCCTCATCCATAAAAATATTATACCTCTCTAAACCAAAAATCCCAAGCCCTTTTAAAGGGCCTGGGATTAATTGGCTGGCTAACCTGCCAGCTACGAATGGTTAGAATGACCAATTGGCAAGAACCATAAACTCCATGGGTTTTTTATTGCCATTGTAGTTAGCTAAACCAATCTGAAGGCCATTAAGGGATTTAGCATAGTTGACCAGCCCTAGCTGAAAGCCTTTAGCTGTCCCCTCGACGTAATTCACTATGCCTAAAGACGCTCCGCTGAAATCCCCCTTAACGACATTGACCGCGCCAAGCTGGGCGCCGACAAAACGGCCGACTGTGTAATTAAATATACCTAGTTGCGCGCCGTGCACAAAACCATCAGTCCAAGTCACCAAGCCGCATTGAGCGCCGGTCAGATCTCCCTGGGTAACAGCTACCCAGCCTTCCTGAAGCCCGACAAAACGGCCGCCGACACGGCTGACTAAACCATCTTGCCAGCCGTAGAAAAGGCCGTCAACCCAATTACCCAAACCAAAAGCTACACCCTTAACATCTCCCTTAGCCCTATTTACGCCAAGGGTAAGGCTAAAACCGGTAACATCTTTATTCACGGTGTAAAGTAAACCTAAACTCACGCCGCCGATTGATTCAGCTTCCGGAACCATCTGGACCGGATTAAATAGCGACAACTGTATAGGCTTGGTTCCCTCAGCCATAGCCATGCCGGCTAAACCTAAAATAAGCGCTAAACTGATTATAAATATTTTCTTCACAGCACCCTCCTTCGTCCATCTGGATGATACCGGCGCAATTCCGCTTAGCGCCGGGTGTGTTTTTATACAATGACCCTAACAATCAGGTTTATACTTGCCTAACCACCTCCTCTCTCTAGTATTACAAACAAAAAAAGACGGTTCTTTTTTATAGAAACCGTCCCTCGAATTGCGACTATTGGCGCAGCCAAAACCAGATTATTGAATTTATTTTACCCTTTACATTAAACTTGTCAATCAAAAATACTTAAGCATTGATCCGGCTGATAATATCCTCCAGCTGATTATTGAATCCATCAGGGTCTTCAACCATCAGAAAATGGCCTAAACCCGGCATAACCCTCAAATGATAGGACTTCAGATATTTGCTGTTGATCTCCGGAAAGCTCGGCCATAAATCAGCATTCAAGCACCACAACGGAACATTCACATCCGCTAAAAGCGGAATCACCGGAGTATCAAAATAACATTCAATAGTGCTGATAGCGATTTGCGGGTTAGAGCGGGAGACATTGGCGATTACCTGCTTGATTAACTTGGGATCAGCGTTCTTAGTGAACATTCCTGCCATAAAACTGCCGGAATTTTTCACAAAATCCTTCCTTAAAGGGCCCAGGTATTCCTCGGCAGTTTCCCGGCTAACCGGGAACCTTTCAAAATTCTCCAGCGTGTCGATAGCGACAAGCCCGCGCGTTTTATCTTTGATAAGGCGGTTTGCCTGCAGTATCACTGTGCCTGACATGGAGTGGCCGATAAGAATAATTTTATTTTCTTTTTCCGCCTTTACCACCGCGGCCACATCCTCACCAAAGGCTTCCTGGGTATAAACTTTTCTTTGAGAACCGGACTTGCCATGCCCTGCCAGATCCAAAGCTATGACTTTGTATTTTTTGGCAAAATAGGGTATTTGTTTATACCAGACACCGCGGCTGCCGCACCATCCATGCACAAAGACCAGCGCCGGCTCGCCTTTTCCATAGACGGAATAGGCTATTCTAACGCCATCCCTGGAAATGGCGATTTTATCTTTAGTTACCTGGCTGTAAACGGCAAAGACAAACGCTGCTAAAACAACCAAAATTCCCAGGTTGCGAAATATTCTTTTCATATTAAATTCTACAGCCGCACTTTTTACGCTTTAAAATGCTTAACTGCTCCTTATAAGAGTTTATAAATTGATTTTGCCGGGAGCTGCCGGAAACAAAGTGTTTTGCCAGATCGCTCTTATGCTGATAAGCCCTTATTTTTAGTTCCTTAACCAGGAGCTCATGCCTTAAATATAATGCTTTTAGCTTGCCCTTCCATCTTAAGGTTTCCGGATGGCGGGAATAACCTTTTTTATTTTTGGTGAGTATCGACCAAATCGCGTGCAACTCTCGATGCTCGCCTAAAAGATGGTTCCGGCATAATCTGGCAGGCTCAATATCCCAAATACGCATTTAGGCCAACCTCAAAATCTGAAATGGACGAATATTCTGCCGAAATTCTTATCGTCTTTCTCTATGCGGCGGTAAAGTTTCTTTATCCGCAGCTCTTCCAAAAAACGCAAAACGCTTTTCTTTAGCTGGCCGCTTCCTTTTCCGGGAATAATCTCAACTAACTCTATCTTCTTGGCTACGGCCTCCTGGATCACACGGTTAAGCTCCGATTCAATCGCTTGGCCATTACTAAAAATATCATGCAGATCCAGTTTGATTTTAGCCATAAATCATTATACCGCTCTCAAACAAAAATCCCAAGTTCTTTTAGAGCTTGAGATTAATTAAGTATTGTGTCCCCGGAATTAAATTAAAATTAGAATGAGAATTAAGTATCGCGTCCCATTAGTTTTAGCGATTATTTATTACGTGAGATATATAAGTTTTTAATTTTTCAGCGTTACCGCCCTGCCTTCTTCTGCTAGGCTTCACACTTTTTAGCGTTAGTTTACTTTTAAAATTATTTGCGATATAGTTATCAACTTCCTGCAATCTTGGAATATTACGACAGAGGTGAATAATATGAATTTTAAAATTTGGTAGAGACCTGAGAAATCTCAAAGGCTCAGTAATACACTTTACCCCGAGGCCCCTATTTCTATTACGCCTGAGAGCGAAAGCAATAACTATAACAAAATTCAGCATATTTTCGTTATTTGCTTTTCTTGTACATTTGTTTATATATTTTTTCAACTTTTTGATAACTTCTTTGTATTTACAGAATTCTACAATCTCTTGAAAAGATGAAAACTTTATAAAAATGTATTTTACAGTAACTCTATCTTTTAAGCTTCTCAAAACACTTGACTTACCAGAATTCGACCCTCCCAACAAAATAAATATTCTATTCACAAATACCTCCTTTGGCATTCTCATTCTGCATTCCGGAAACACAATGCCTGTCTACAGAATTAAGTATTGTGTCCCCGGAATTAATCCGTCCCTAACCTACATAAATCTTGATAAATAATTATAACCGTCCTCTTTATTTACTTAGTCTTCCAGAACTATTTTATGGGAGGCTTACCTGCATCCGCAAGCTTCTTGTTAAGCTGGTCTCTTTTTCTACCTAGTTCAGCAGGCTGAACAAAATAGAAATCAAATAAACCTTCTAAAACGTCTAATAACCATTCTGCTTCACCGGGTTCAACATCAACTATTTCTCCTGTATTGGTACTTTTTATAGGATGCGCTGCAAAGTTACCAAGCACTCTTATAGCATCCACACTATCTGCTAAACGAGTTGGCAAGGATTTTGTATCCAATAGCTCCTCTATTTCTTTGTTAAGATCTGATTTCTTTACTCCCGCTACTCCTCTAATAATATTTTGTAGACATCTGCGAGATAATGCAGCGCTAGCTTTTGGGCTATCATTAATTACCAAACAAGCTTCTTTATAATCTTGAGAAAAATCATCTGGAACATCTTGCGAAAGAGGTGCTCTTGAAATCCCTTTTGGATACACAAGGAATTTCTTCACTCCAAACGAAGATTTTCCCTTAAGACACACGATTATTTTCTTGCAAGCTGGACAAATTTGGTATTGAGCCGTCCAAAAAAAATCACAATCATCGGTTAAATTTCTTACGGCTTCATCCTCATGAAAAGAAATTAAACAATGCGGGCATTTCATATTTACCATATCTCCTTTTTGTATTTAAATTAATAAAATTTGCAAAGAAACCTCTTTATGTTTTCCATTATAGATTATTACTACTTCAATTTTTTCCCTAAATTTAATGCTCTTGAAATACCATAAAATATTTCATATCGTAAATGTGTTTTAACTTTCGGGGAAATGTCTGAAGGATTGCGTTCTCTAAAACAAAATCTTAGAAAAATATCGGAATCTTCCGTTTCTTCAACATAGCAAATAATATTTAGCTCATAAAGAAACTGCAAAAATCCATCTGCGGTCAAAACAAATGTTGGCTTCATAATTATCTTTTTTATATTTTCATCTAAAAAATTTGAATAATTCTTAAAAGCTTCTAAATATTCAGAATAAGAAAAAGAAACCTTACCTTTAAGATATTCAAAAAATTTTAAAAATAATTGATAATCGGATGGCGAATAATAAAAAGCGAGATGATCTTTAATCTCTCCAAGTAAATATTCTGAGTATTTCCTCCTAAAATCTAGATGATCAAAATCATCTTGAGAAAAAACACTATTTACATTCTTACCTTGTTGGTTAAAATTATCCCTTAGAATAATAAGCATAGTTATAATATCTCTGGGCCTATAATATGAATACCTAAGAAAACTAATAAAAGACGAATCATTTTCTTTGCCTCTCGAAGAAATAGTATAAGGAAAATAATAATCCCAAGCCTGTCCTTCACTTAATTTTGTATTTTGCTGAGAAGAGAGCAACCTATCCGTAAGAGAGAATAATGGAGATGTTCTATACGTATTATAAGTAGTCTGCCAATCCAACAAAACAGAATTATCTCCTATCTTGTTATTTCTATTGTGTAATTCAAGCTTATCAAAAATATCTGGCCTAGCAATAAGCACTACACGTAAACGTCCTCCAGAATCTTTGATAGAAGAGAAAAAATCATTATTTATACTCCAAATAGCACTTGCTAATCCTTTTACGCATTCCAAATAATCTTCGTATGGAATCGAGGAAGGGCGCGTATCAATCCCATCTATAAATAAAACATGATTTCCGCTTAATTTAAACACTCTTAAAGCATCTTCAAAATGTTTTTGAATATATAATAAATTCGTCTGAAAACGATTTTCTGTAAAAGAAACTTGTGAAGATTCCTCGCCCCCCGCTTTTGCATATTTTGCAATTAATTCTGCTACAATCTTTGATTGCTCAATGACACTTAAGGCATAAATAATTTCAGGAGTAAAAGCGTTTGCATAATATTCATCAATTGCTTTTTTAAGATCACGGAATTTAGAGAAATTGCTAAACTGAGGAGTGGAAATTTCCTTACGAAATATTTTTTCTGAAAGCAATAAATATATAATAACTTTCCATATATTTGCATAATCAGAAAGACTAAGATGCTTTTCTTTTTTAAGAGTTATAAATTTTTGATACTCCGTTTCTCCGATATTCCCCAAAATAGCTGTAGTATTCTTGTAATTGTTATTAATTAAATAAACCGCATAAGCGGTTTTACCTGTACCTTTTTCTCCCAATAAAAAGAATATGTTATTTTGGCACAATTTATCTATGGCGTCAGTTCTCAAGAAGATTTTATTGAATAGCTCTCTATTCTCTTTTCTTTTATAATTCTCTGCGTCTTTAAAACCAAAATTTAAATTTGGAATTATTTGCATTTCAGGCTCCCAATTAATTTAAAATTAAAAAAACGGTTCTTTTCTTTAGAATCCATCCCTAGAGTTGCGACTTTGGTGCAGCTACCTAGAATATAGCACTTTAACCTTGAAAATAAAGGGTTTTTTGCTCAAAAAGGAATAAAAATAAGTCTAGCTTGAGCGGCTGGGTTGGATGGGGTTTCGAGGGACTTGGAGGCGTGGAGCGGACCGGTTCCCGCATCCGGTTCAATTATCCAAAAACTCTTTTTATCCGAGGGCCCGGATGCGGGAGAGCGACACGCCGACCAGAGCGCAGCATTTCCCGCTGGGGAAATGCAAGCGTTCCCGAGAAAGCCCCAGACAAGCCCAGACGCGAGATTGCTTCAGCGCCTACGGCGCTTAGCAATGACGGGGTATCGCAGGTTGAAATCTGCGCTACAAGCATATTTGTGGTAGCGGAGGTTGAAACTCCCGCTACGGGATGATGGCTAGCCCTTGTAAATGCAATATAATAGTGTATACTTTAATTGGAAGACGGATAAAATAATGGTGCTTAAGGTTATCCAACTTCCATACGAGAGCCAGGGGACTGCGGAAGTAACGCAGCAAAACCTGACTCTTGTTCTTTTATGGGGGGGGTATTAGGCTTTGGCGAATCTGTGCAGAATTTCGGAGATAAGGGTCTGATATTTGACCCCGACTTTACGCGCCTTCTCTTTAATCGCTTTTAAGTCATCGCCGTTGATGCGCATATTCAGGACCATTTCTTTTCTCTTACGCTCAAGCGAAGCCACTATAAAATCATATTCCGGGCCGGTAATCGGGACAAATTCTTCGGCATGATCTTCAATCCACTGCTCTTCTTTGCTTAATTTGAACTTTTTATAAAAGTCTTTTTCTTTCTTCATATTTTTCCTCCCTCATAGAGCTTTTTAAATTTACGGCTACGGTAAATTGTTTTCAGGAAAATACCTTTATCCTCATAAATAAAAGGGATAACCCATACATATTCCTTATACTCACATATCAATATCCTCTGGTCATCGCGATTTGGATGGCTGGTAGTGGCTAAAATCTGGCGTTGATAATCCCATAAAATGTCACGCCTCTGGTTAATTTTAAGCGGATATTCTTTAAAGCATTCCATCTTATCGGGCCAGTAAACATCTCCCCTGATTCTAAGTATATACAATTGTATATACCTTTATATGCTTTGTCAAGATCTTTCTTCTTCATGTCTATCTCCTTTCTACTGCAATAGACGCGGAAAAAGAGAAAATCTAACAAATATAGCCAGCTATGTAATTAGCTGGCTAATGGAATTTATTCGGAGCAAAAGATTTTTTATAGGAAATCCACCGAGCTTAAACCTATATCGTGTGGTTGAATGAATTATTTGTAACGCTCGGTGTTAAAATAAAAAAGCCCTGCTGAATTTAATCAACAGGGGCTTTTTTATTTTAAGGAGCACCGACCTACTCTCACATATCCTTACGAATACACTACCATCGGCCCTGAGGGGCTTAACTTCCGTATTCGGAATGGGAACGGGTGTTTCCCCCTCGGTAAAGGCACTCCAAATTTTCAACAAATAACCTTAACAACCACATAATCGCTTTGGGTAAAAACTATTTTTATAAACCTTCGAGAATTAATTTCCTCCACCTTCAACTCTTTTGCAAGAAGAAGGCTCGGGATATTTTTCCCGCTTTATAAGCGGAAAAAATATAAGGCCAAGCCAATCGGCTGATTAGTACGCATTAGCTCAAATCCTTACGGATCTTACACATTGCGCCTATCAAGGTCGTAGTCTACGACCAGCCTAATGGGGATACTTATTCTTGA
>JAQUOO010000030.1 GCA_028717055.1 Candidatus Omnitrophota bacterium
TGAAAAATATTAGAATCCTGGATAAGCTTATTGGCGATAAACCCAAAGAATATCGTTCGCTCGATGTTTCTATACTTAATCAGATAATCTTTAAGGATATATTAGGTTATGATTCGGCCAATAAAAACAATCTTAAATATAGCGCTTGTGCCGATGATTTTATCGAAGCCCAGGATCGAGATCCGCTAAGCATCGCCTTTTTCTTGAACCCGGTACAAATGGAGCAGATCATTGCCGTAGCTTTAAATGGTTTCAAGATGCCGGCAAAATCTACGTATTTTTATCCCAAAGTTTTATCTGGTTTGGTAATTAACAAGCACGAGGGAATATAATGGCGCTTTTTGGTAAACCGAAATATACGATTGTTAGAGTCAAGAAGAAAGAAATTCCCGAGGGCCTTTGGACTAAATGCGCAGAATGCTCGGAAACTCTTTATAACAAGTCTATTGAGGAGAACCAAAAGGTTTGCCCTAAATGCGGATGCCATTTTTCTTTAAGCGCTTACGAAAGAATCAATATGCTTTTGGATAAAGATACCTTTCAGGAGTATGATAAGGATATGCTTTCTGCCGACCCTCTGGATTTCAAAGGGCCTAAGACATATAAAGATAAGTTGACGCAAGACCAGCTTGCCACCGGATTGAAAGATGCGGTTGTTTCGGGAGAAGGTCTGCTTAACGGAAAGAGAGTTATCGCTATTGTTACGGATTCGCGTTTTATTATGGGATCGATGGGCTCGGTGGTTGGCGAAAAAATAACCCGGGCCATTGAAATCGCGACTAAAAACAAGCTCGCACTCGTTATAGTTTCCGGTTCAGGCGGAGGAGCCAGAATGTACGAAGGCATGCTTAGCCTTATGCAAATGGCGAAGACTTGCGCCGCTCTGGAGTATCACCGTAAGGCAAAATTGCCTTATATATCGGTACTTACTAACCCTACGATGGGAGGGGTTATGGCTTCTTTTGCCGGAGTCGGAGATATCATCATAGCCGAGCCCCGCGCTTTAATCGGTTTTGCCGGTCCAAGGGTAATTGAGCAAACGATAAGGCAAAAGCTCCCAGCCGGATTCCAGCGTTCGGAATTCCTCCTTGAGCATGGGCTTATTGATATGATTGTGCAGAGAAAGAATTTAAAAACTACCTTAAGCCAATTACTTGATTATTTAGCTTAAATTTAATATAATAATAAAATTCAAACTAAAATAGAATAATAAGGAGAAAAATGGCTCAAGTAAGCTTGAAAAATGTCTGCAAGTTTTTTGGGGGTAACGTTAAAGCTGTTGATAACGTTAATATGGGGATTGAAAATAAGGAATTTATGGTTTTGGTCGGCCCGTCAGGCTGTGGTAAATCCACTACTCTAAGGATGATTGCTGGGCTAGAGGAGATAAGTTCAGGCGATATTTATATCGGAAACAAACGGGTCAACGATGTTCCCGCGAAAGACAGGGATATCGCCATGGTTTTTCAGAATTACGCGCTCTATCCGCACATGACGGTTTTTGAAAATATGTCTTTCGGGTTAAGATTAAGAAAGATACCCAAGCCGGAAATTATGCAGCGTGTAAATGAGGCTGCGGATATCCTGGGCATCAAAAAATTATTGCACCGTAAGCCCAAAGAGCTTTCCGGAGGAGAGCGTCAGCGCGTAGCAGTAGGGAGGGCCATAGTCAGGAAGCCGATGGTGTTTTTGTTCGACGAACCATTAAGCAACCTTGATGCCAAGATGCGCGTTCAGATGCGCACCGAGATTCATAAATTGCACATCAGGCTCCAGACGACAATAATCTATGTTACTCATGACCAGACGGAAGCCATGACTATGGGGGATCGTATCGCGGTGATGAAGGACGGCGTCTTGAATCAGGTCGCCGATCCGATTGCTGTTTACGATCACCCCAAGAATAAATTCGTTGCCGGGTTCATCGGTTCGCCACCGATGAATTTCATGAATGGGAGGATTATCAAGAAAGACGGCCGCTTGTATTTTGATGAAGGCAAGATTCAGGTAAAACTTGTCGATGATATGCGCCAAAAAATGAATTCTTATGCCGGAAGGGAAGTGATTTTCGGCATACGTTCGGAAGATGTTTACGATAAGCTTTTTGTTTCGGAGGCTCCTCCGGAGAACATCGTAAGGGTAAATTGCGAGGTTTATGAACCGATGGGCTCGGAGGTATACCTTTATTTGAATACCGGTAAACATACTTTTATTGCCCGGGTTGGCGCGCATGACCGGCCGAAGATCAATCAAGAGATGGATCTTGTTTTCGATATGAGCAAGGTTCATTTTTTTGACAAGGATAGCGAAGAAACTATAGTGTAACGGGAACATCTATATGCCCAATACTTTAGGGAAAATTCTGCCCTTAAGGATAACCGGTTACACCTTTATTTTTCTGCTCGTTTATTTTATTATCCCATTTTATTTGTCGTGCCGTTTTAATTCTCATTGTTTAGTTGTTCTCCTTCTGTTTTATTTTGCCAATCTTATTTCTGCCGCAGTGGTTCTTAGAAAGTACTCCGCTAAAAACTATTCTTTGGATTCTTCTGTCCAGAATCTACGGGAAAAACTTAATCTTCTCAGTGTCGAATACTTTAAGATACAAGAGGCAAACGTTGCTTTGAATGAAAGGCGCGCAAGATACAATAGCCTCCGGGATTTTCTTGATAAGATAAATCAAAGCTTAGATTTGGATAAAGTGGCGGATACTATTGCCAGCGGGGTTTTTTCTCTGGTAGGAGATAAAAAAGGCACCTGTCTTTTATACCTGGTGGACCCGCGGACGCAAAAACTAGCCCTTTTTAAAGCTAAAAAAGAGGATTCCGGACTTGTTGTAAAATCAAAGGAAGGCAATATTCTTGATTTTTGGGTTTTAAAGCATGCCAACCCGTTATTGATTGAGGATGTTAAGAATGATTTTCGGTTTGATTTGGAAAAATTGAAACTCCAGGATTCAAGGGTTATTTCTTCGCTGGTAGCCGCCCCGTTAATCAGTGAAAATAAGTTCCTGGGAATTATAAGGCTGGATAATCAACAGGCCAATTTCTTCACTCAAGATGATTTGAGATTTTTGGTTTCCATTGCCGACTTAGGCGCCCTTGCCTTGGAAAATAGCGAGCTTTTTCAAAAGACGCAGGATCTTGCCATACATGACGCTTTAACCCTGCTTTATACTAAGGGTTATTTTGCCGAACGCCTTAAGGAAGAATTCAAAAGATGCCTTCGGCAGGCCATGCCGCTTTCGATGCTCATGCTGGATATCGATTTTTTTAAAAGTTATAATGATGAATTCGGGCATACTGCAGGAGACATAGTTTTGAAAGAGATTAGCCGGGTTATAAGCGATTCTTTGGGTAACTTTAACGCTGTAATCAGCCGTTTTGGAGGAGAGGAATTTTGTGTCAGTTTGAGCGGCATTGATAAAGATAGCGCATGTAAAATTGCTGAAACTTTGCGGGAGCGGATAGAGAAAGAAAAGATAATCTTGAGACGGACAGATAGCCATGTGACTGTCTCTATCGGGGTGGCTAATTTTCCAGCCGACGCTACGGAAGAAGATGAATTGATCCGCGCTTCGGATAAGGCCCTATATATGGCAAAACAGAAAGGAAGAAACCGCGTATGTTCTATTTAGCGATTTTAATCCTTTCTTCGGTAGCAGGCTCCAGATTGATTATGAAAATATTGCGCGTAAGGCTGCTTAAAAAAAGCAACCGGATTGAAGTTCTTAAATTCGAGCATGAGCAGTTAACCAGGGATAAGTCAGGATTGATAGAGAAAAACAGGAAATTGGAGGTAGAGGTTAATGAAGTAATCGCGCTCTATAATTTGTCCAAAGACATTTGTAAATTTTTGGATGAAGACAGAATATTTGTTATTTTTAAAGAGCGGATAAGAGGTTATCTCAACGCAACGGATTGTCAATTATTGCCAAGAGGAGCGGACATTTCTTCTTATGCCGGGTTTGCTGTTATGCCTTTGATTATTCAAAAGGATATTATAGGCTATTTGGCTGCCTGGGGCATAGCCGATAACGATAAAGAGAGGTTTCAGATTCTTGCCCAGCAGTTTTTAATTGGTTTCAAAAGAGCGCTTTTATACAAGAAAATGCAGGAGCTTTCTATCACCGACAGCCTGACTCAGATATTTAGCCGCAGGCATTTCCTGGAGAGGTTTAATGACGAGTTGCGGCGTTCCAGGAAATTTAAATATAATTTTTCTTTTTTGATGATTGATATCGACAGGTTCAAGGATTTTAATGATAAATACGGCCATTTGGTTGGGGACGCCATACTAAGGGAAATTTCTAAAACCGTTAAAGAAACCATCCGTCAAATTGATTTTGTAGGCAGGTATGGAGGCGAAGAGCTTTCTGTGATTTTGGTTGAAACGGATAAAGAACAGGCATGTTTTGCGGCAGAACGCTTGCGCCGGGCGATAGAGTCCAAGAATATAAAGGTTTATGATGAAGAATTAAGGGTAACCGTAAGTGTGGGGATAGCTACATTTCCCAGCGATGGGATGAGCAATGAAGCAATTATTGAGGCGGCCGATAAGGCCATGTATCAGGCAAAAGAGGCAGGCAGAAACAGGGTAAAATATTTATCGTAAATGGCTTGTAAATTCCTGTATTTTGATATAAAATAATCCCTCATATGAATAAGAAATTTATCATCGGAATAGATTTAGGCGGGACCAATCTTAAGGTTGCCCTTCTGGATTTAAATTATCGCATAAAGGATAAGGAAATACTTAGCACGCGTTCTTTTATGGAGAAGGATCATCTTATTTCGGGAATTGTCCACGCCGTAAACAGGTTTATAAAATATAATAGTCTAAGCAAGGCAGAGATTTTGGGAGTTGGTTTGGGTTTGCCCGGGCCAACCGATGCTAAAAATGGAATTGTCCATTTTTTTCCCAATATCCCGGGATGGAAAGAAGTAAAGCTCAGGGATATTTTAAGGAAGAAACTTGGTTTAGCCGTATTTTTAGATAATGATGCAAAGCTTATGACGATTGCTGAACATAAGCTTGGTGCGGCAAAAGGGTTTAACAATGTTTTATGCATGACCTTGGGCACGGGTATTGGCGGAGGATTGATTATCAACGGAAAACTTTACCGTGGATTTAACAATGCTGCCGGGGAAGTGGGGCACATGCCTATCAATGAAAAAGGAGCAGCTTGCAATTGCGGAGCCCTGGGGTGCCTGGAAGCTTATGTGGGTAACCGTAAAATCGGGTTGGAAGCTAAAAAGTCTTTTAAGCGGAGCATAACGCTTGAAGAATTAAGCGAGCTGGCTGAAAAACATAATAAAATTGCGATAGATGTCTGGTGTAGAATAGGCGGTCATTTAGGTTTTGCTTTGGCCGGAGTGGTAAATTTATTGAATTTGGATGCTATAGTAATTGGCGGAGGAGTAGCTAAAGCGGGCAGGGTTTTATTTGACAATATATCCAAGGCGCTTAAAAACCAGGCGATGATTGTGCAGGCTAAGCGCGTACGTATATTGAAAGCAAAATTGGGCAGTGAAGCGGGGATAATTGGCGCTGCTATAATGGTTAAAGAAGGATTATAAGGCAGGTTTGGTGTTTGATGTTTGGCTGCTGGAGCGAAGGGTAAATGAAGATTTTTATTGATACTGCCAATATTAAAGAGATAAAAGAAGCGGTAAGTTTGGGAGTTATTGACGGAGTTACGACAAATCCTACTTTGTTGGCGAAAGAGAATAGACCGGCTGATGAGATTCTGAAAGAGATTTGTTCTGTAAGCCCCGGCCCGGTGAGTGCAGAAGTGATTAGCCTTGAAACAGACGGAATGGTTAAAGAAGCCAGGCAGCTTAAGAAGATTGCGGCCAACATAGTGGTTAAGATCCCTTTGACTAAAGATGGGATTAAGGCGGTTAAGATTTTATCCAAGGAGGGCATAAGAACAAACGTAACTTTATGTTTTTCCGCGAATCAGGCTTTGTTGGTTGCTAAGGCCGGAGCGGATTTTATCTCGCCTTTTATCGGAAGGCTGGATGATATAGGCCAGGAAGGCATGGAATTGATCCGCAATATCAAGGTTATTTACAGGAATTACGCTTTTAAAACTGAAATAATCGTTGCTTCTGTGCGTAATCCCGTCCACGTATTGGATGCGGCGCTTACAGGGGCAGATATTGCTACTGTTCCTTTTGGAGTAATCGAACAGCTTATTAAGCATCCTATGACAGATATCGGCATACAAAGATTTTTGGAAGATTACAGAAAGATACCGAAATAAATGTTTAAGAAGTTTCTCGCTCTTATTTCTGTCGCGGTGTTGTTTTGCGCCTCTCCCGGAGTTTTTGCCGAGAATATACTTAAGGCGGGGGGAAAAGCCCAGCCGATGACGATTAATGGGGATGTTGTTGAATATTCCGCTGATTCACAGGAAGTTACTGCTACGGGAGACGTAGAAATTATTTCCGGAGATACAAAGCTTACCTGTCAAAAACTTACCGTAAATACGCAAACAAAGGAAGGGATTGCCTCAGGACATGCTAGGCTTGAAGACGGCAAAGGTGTCGTTGAAGGGGAGAAGCTGGTCTATAATTTTCAGAATAAAACCGGCATCTTAATTGACGCTCAATTCAGGGCCAGCCCTTTTTTTGGCAAAGCAAAAAAGATAGAGAAAGAAGAAGGAAAAGAGTTTGTAGCTTACTATGGTTATGCTACTACGTGTAGCTTTGACCGGCCGCACTACCGGGTTAGTTCCAAGCGAATAAATATTATACCCGGTGAATTGATTCAAACGAAGGATGATTACCTTTATTTGAGTTCTTTCCCTTTAATGTACCTGGCTAATTTTAACCAGATATTTGATAAGCCCATTAGTCATGTCAGCGTGCTTCCCGGTAAACGTAAAGATTGGGGGCCTTATCTGCTCAGTATTTGGGAATTCAATCTTGCTAATAACGTCGAAGGAAGAGCATATCTGGATTACCGTAATAAATTGGGCTGGGCAGAAGGTGTGGGGTTGAATTATACTAAAACGCCGGTAGGCAGCGGAGATATCAAGTTTTATTTTACTAATGAAAGCTCCAAAGAGTATCCCGCTTCTGCCACTACCAATATAAGCGGAGACTACCAGAGGTATCTTATACGCCTACGCCATAAATGGGATATTGACAAGCAAACTAATTTTGTCGCTCAAATTTATAAGATCGGCGATGAAAAAAGAAAGTATGTTGATCAAAATAGCAACTTTCTTCAAGACTATTTTTATCGGGAATTCGAAAAAGATTCAGAGCCGTTAACCTACGGATTATTCCATCACAATTTTTCCTATTCGAGTTTTGACGTGCTTGTGCAAAAACGCGTCAATAACTGGTATAATCAGATAGAGAAATTGCCCGAAGTAAAATATACGCTTCCCAGCTTGCAACTCGGCGACAGCCTGTTTTATTTCGAGAATAATTCCACGTTTGCCACCTTTAATAAGAAACCTGATACTATCCCTGTTTCGCTTAATACCGTTGATATGACAAGATTAGATTCTGTGGCTAAGGTTTCGCTTCCTGCAAAAGTATCCTTCATATGGTTTACTCCCTTTATAAAGCTTCAGGAAACAATTTATGATAAAGGAGCCGACAACCAAAGCTTGCCGGCTAGAACAATATTTTACGCCGGAGCCGACCTAAGCACCAAATTTTACCGTACTTTTAATGCTAAGTCTAATTTATTTGGTTTGGATTTAAACGGCTTGAGGCACATAATTACTCCTACTATAGGGTATTCCTATAATCCTGAGCCGACTATTTCGAGCAATAAGCTGCGTCAGATTGACAGCACAGATTCGATCACTTCCAGTAATGCCGCTACTTTGGAATTATCGAATAAATTGCAGACGAAGCGCAAAGACAGGAATGGCATTGAAAAAAGTGTGGATTTGGTGGATTTTAAAGTATCTACCAAGTATGCGTTTGCTCCCCAAATCGTTTACGGAACCAATATTATATATCAAAACAATATTGCCATCAGCGAAACTGATGTTAATGACAAGCATAAAATCGGCGCTTCTTTTTCGGATGTCCTCTTTAAACTTAAATTGCTTCCATATTCCTGGCTTAGGTTTGAAGGAGATGCTACTTACAAACATTCCGGCGTTCCCGGGGACACCGACTATGCCAATTATAATCATTTTTCCCTTGCTAATTACGATTTTATCTTCGAGTTTGAAAATGAGCGCTCATTCAGCCTTGGGCAGCGCTATGCCAGGAAAGGGCAGAACCAGATAACCGCTGGATTTCAATGGCGGATCAATCCGAAATGGAAGTTTTCCATATACGAACGTTTTAACTTAAAAAACTATTTGGATACGTCGACGTATCCAAATACTTATGTTAATTATAGTTCGATTGAACAACAGTTCACGCTTACCAGGAATTTACACTGCTGGGATGTGGAGTTAACTTGGGATAATAAACAGGACAACGGAACTTCGATATATTTGCTTTTCAGGCTAAAAGCGTTTCCTGAAAATGAATTTGGCTTTAACCAGGGTTATAACAAGCCTAAATCCGGCGCATAATAAAACATTATTATTGATAAGCAAGGGGTTATTATGAATATATCTGTTATTGGTTCAGGTTATGTAGGGTTGGTAACCGGCGCTTGTCTTGCCGAGCTGGGCAATAGGGTTATTTGTGCGGATAGTGACAAGGGTAAAGTTAAAAGCCTAAAGAACGGTTCAATGCCAATATATGAACCGGGCCTAAAAGAGTTGATAGGGCGCAATGTCCGGAATAAAAAGTTAAGTTTTAGCTCAAATATAGAAGATGCGGTCGGGTTTGCGGAAATAATTTTTATTACCGTGGGCACTCCGGCTCTGGATAATGGCGAAGCCGATCTTACCGGAATCGAGAAGGTGGCGCGTAATATTGCCAAAAACATAAACGGCTATAAGCTTGTTGTTGAAAAGTCCACGGTGCCGGTTGAGACCGGGAATTGGGTAAGGCATACTATTTCCACCTATATTAAGGACAAAACAAAATTTGATGTCGCCTCAAATCCTGAATTTTTGAGAGAGGGCCAGGCGATTAGCGATTTTATGAATCCCGATCGAATTGTTATCGGGGTAGAATCGAAAAAAGCAAAGGATTTGCTGGTAAAATTATATAAACCTTTCAAGTCCCCCATTGTGATTACCAATATTAAATCGGCGGAGTTGATAAAACACGCTTCTAACGCATTTTTAGCTACCAAGATTTCATTTATCAATGCTGTAGCCTGTATTTGTGATAAGGTAGGCGCGGATGTGGAGGAGGTAGCTAAAGGCATGGGTTTGGATAAAAGGATAGGTTTGAGTTTCTTAAAAGCAGGGATTGGCTATGGCGGTTCGTGCTTTCCAAAAGACCTGGATGCCTTTGTGCATATTTCCGACAAGATTGGCTACGATTTCAATCTGCTTAAATCAGTCAGAAAAATAAACGAAGCCCAGCTAGGTTTTGCCCTTAGCAAGATAAAGGATTTGTTATGGATAATTAAAGATAAAAAAATAGGCGTTTTGGGTTTGGCTTTTAAATCCAACACTGATGATATCCGGAATTCTCCCGCAATAGAATTAATCAAGATGTTGCAGAAAGAAGGGGCCAAAATCAGCGTTTATGACCCCCAGGCGATAAAAAAAGCAAGAAACGCATTGCGGAATGTTGCTTTTTGCGGAGATGTTTATTCAGTATGCCGGGGCGCGGATTGTCTTTTAATTGCTACTGAATGGGATGAATTTAAAAATCTCGATTTTATCAGGGTTAAAAAACTGCTTAACCGGCCGATAATCATTGACGGGAGGAACCTTTTTGACCCCAAGGATTTGGTAAAGCTGGGATTCTGTTATGTCAGTATGGGAAGGAAGAGCGCATGAGCAGGAAGAAAATGAAAATTGCGGTCGTAGGGCTTGGTTATGTCGGATTTCCTTTAGCCCTTGAATTTGCCAAGCAGGGCATACCAGTAGTGGGCATTGAAATTGACCAAGGGCGCCTGCAGCATATAAGACGCAGAGAATCATATATTACGGATGTCACAACGCGGGAGTTAAGAAACGCATTAAATAAGAAGACATTCAGCGCTACTTCTGATTTTTCTGTTTTAAAAGAATGCGATGCGGTATTGGTTTGCGTTCCTACTCCTTTAAAGAGGAAATACCTGCCGGATATATCTTTCATAAAAGATTCGCTTGGTTCTGTCGCAAAGAATATCGAGAAAGGAACTTTGGTTATATTAGAGAGCACAACCTATCCAGGCACGACGGAAGAAGTGATTCTGCCTATATTTGAGAGGCACGGCTTGAAACATGGAAAGGATTTTTATCTTTGTTTTTCGCCTGAAAGGATTGACCCCGGGAATAAAGCCTTTCCGGTCAGCAAAATTCCCAAGGTAGTCGGCGGATTAAATACGCAAGCAACCCGCAGAGCGGCCTCTCTCTATAAAATTATTATTGATAAGGTCATTCCTGTTTCAAGCCCGCGGGCAGCTGAGACCGTGAAATTGCTTGAAAATACTTTTCGCCTGATTAATATCGGATTGATTGATGAGCTGGCGATGATGGCCCACAAGATGAAAATAGATATTTGGGAAGTCGTCAAAGCAGCTTCCACCAAGCCTTTTGGTTTCATGCCATTTTATCCGGGCCCCGGAGTGGGAGGCCACTGCATACCGAAAGACCCTTTATATTTGTATTGGAAGGCTAAAAGCTTCGGATTTAATTCCCGTTTTATCCGTCTTGCTTCGGATATAATTAATTATATGCCCGAATATGTTACTGCCAGGATAGGAGAGGAACTTTTAAAAAGAGGCATAAACTTAAAAGGCGCTAATGTGCTTGTAGTCGGAGTGACCTATAAGAAAGATGTTGAGGATTTACGCAAATCTCCCAGCCTTGATATAATCAAGGAGTTAAAGAAAAAAGGAACTAGAGTGTTTTATTTTGACCCTTTAATTCCTTATCTTAATATAAATCAAATCAACCTGGAATCCATTTCTTTGGATGAGGGTAGCTTGAAAAAATTTGCCTGCGTGGTTGTAGCGACAGACCATTCCAATATTGATTATAAGTATTTGCTCAGAGCTTCTAATTTGATTTTTGATACGCGCAATGTATATAAAAATATTGATAATGATAAATTGGTGAGGCTATGAAGAAAACGGTGCTTATAACCGGCGGCGCAGGTTTCATTGGTTCGCATTTGTGTTTTAGGTTGACAAGGTCAGGATACAGGGTTGTTTGCGTTGATAATCTTATTACCGGCAGCCGCAGGAATATAAACGCCTTATTAAATGACAAAAATTTTGTTTTTATAAGACAAGATGTTTCCAGATTGATTAATTTTAAGAGTAAGGTTGATTACGTTTTTCATTGCGCATCCTTGGCTTCGCCTGAATATTATCTTCGCTATCCCGTTGAAACGCTTAAGGTTGGTTCTTTTGGGACATGCAACGCCTTGGATCTGGCGAGGAAAAACAGGGCAGTTTTTATGCTTTTTTCTACCTCAGAAATATATGGCGATCCTTTGGTTCATCCGCAGAAGGAGAATTACTGGGGAAATGTAAATACCATTGGGGTGCGGGGTTGTTATGATGAATCCAAGCGTTTTGCCGAAGCCTTAACCATGGCCTATCACCGAATTTATAAATTAAATACGAGGATTGTCAGGATATTCAATACTTACGGCCCGGGGATGAGGGCTGATGATGGAAGGGTGGTTCCTAATTTTATTAACCAGGCTTTGAATAACAAGCCTTTAACTGTCTATGGAAAAGGAGAGCAGACAAGAAGCTTTTGTTTTGTCGATGACCTGGTTGAAGGTTTGTGCCGTTTGATGCTTAAGCCGGTTCATGAACCGGTCAACTTGGGAAACCCCAACGAATTTACCATTATGCAGTTAGCAGATGCCGTGCTTAAATTGACCAACTCCCAAAGCAAGATTATTTTTAAGTCCTTGCCGCAAGATGATCCTCGTCAGCGCCAGCCTGATATTCATAAGGCTAAGGTTTTGTTGGGATGGGAACCAAAGATTTCTCTTCAAGAAGGTCTCGCCAGGACCATCCCTTTCTTTTTAAAGTCTAAATTCAAGAAGAAAGCGCTTTCTTGACAAGGTATATATTTATATGTTATACTTTACCGATTTAGTTTGCCTTCGGATCTTATTAGTCAAATCAATAAGAGAGGTTTA
>JAQUOO010000031.1 GCA_028717055.1 Candidatus Omnitrophota bacterium
CGTCAACCAGCCTGTTTTCTTTATAAAGAATGTTTATCGCATCCGTAAGGTAATACTCATTCTTGCGGTTATTCGGCCTGACCTTCTTTAGCGCGCTTTCCAGGCTTATTTTATTAAAACACATTATTCCCGTATTTACTTCTTTGATATCTTTTTCGAAATCATCCGCGTCCTTTTCTTCAACTATTGCCATAACGCTGGAGTATTTGTCGCGCAGCACCCTGCCATACCCTTTCGGCTTATCCATTTGCGCCGTCAATAAAGTCGCGTCGATATTATTTTCAAGATGATACTTTAAAAGCTTATCCACGCTCTCTTTTTTTAACAAGGGCGTATCCCCGTAAAGCACTAAAACCGTTCCCTTAAAACCTTTGAGCTTAGGCAAAGCCTGCTTAACCGCGTCAGCCGTGCCGATAAGCTTTTTTTGCACGACAACCTGGATGTTTTCAGGAATGATTTTCTTGACCAGTTCATGCTTATGGCCTAAAACGACCACCGTCTTCCTGGGTTTCAAAGAACGGGATAAGTCTAAAACATAGGCCAGCATATTGCGGCCGCAGATCTTATGCATGACTTTAGGGATACCGGATTTCATCCTTTCTCCCTTGCCCGCCGCCAGAATTATCACCGCAATGTCTTTATTCATATATTTTCATTCCTCAATCTAATCACTGGGACGCATGGATTCGAACCATGATAGCGAGACCCAAATTCTCGTGTCCTACCATTGGACGACATCCCAAATCTATGGTTAATCGTCTGTCGGCTGCGCGGCTTGCGCCGTTATGCGCCTTACGCTTAACATAGAGAACGCATAACTTGTTAGACTAACACCCTGCCCTTTTCCTGCTCGTAGGCTTCTAGAATTTTCTTCTGCAGGTATCCTCTAAAAACCTGAGTTATAGGATGAGCTATATCTTTATGCTCAAGCTGAACTCCGGAACTATCCTCAACCCGCTCCGGCAGAATTGAGCTTTGCGGCAGTATACTGGCGCACTGATTGCAATATTTACTGCGCAATTCATTCTTAAAATTGCACTTGGGACAAGGCTGCTTTACTTTACGGCTGGGCATCGCGATAAATAAACCGTTAGCGCCTTCAATTACTTTTATGTTCCTGACCACGAAGCAATTATCAAAAGTTACCGTTGCATACGCCTTCAATTTCTTGTCAGGCGAATCCCTCAAAGCGACTTTGGCTTCGGTTATCTCCATTCCCCCTCCTCCTCAGGTTAGAGAACCTCAAGCTAAGCTGTGCTCACCGCATAAGCTCGCCAAGGCTTCTTTTTTTTCTTTATTCGTTTTACCAATGCTGCCGCTTTCCTTCCCGAAGAGACAACCGCAAAAACCGCTGACCCGCTTCCGGACATAAGGATATTCTTGGCTCCATATGCGCAAAGCGTTTCTTTTATTTGCCTTACTTCAGGATATAGCTTAAGAGTGACCTGCTCTAAGCTGTTAGATAAGAAGCCAGGTTGGGAAGCGAGAAACCTTCCAACCAGTATTGAAGGAAGTATTTTAACATTTGCATCCGGCTTTGTCAACCCACAAAGTTCGTCAAATTTCCTGTAAATTAAAGGGGTGGAAACGCGCGTTGCAGGCGCAACCAACACATGCCAAAGCTTTATTTTTTCCGGATTCCTTAAAACCCGGATTTTCTCTCCGCGCCCCTGGCCGACGGCAAAAGGCGCCTCATAAACGAAAAAAGCCACGTCGCTGCCTATTTTAGCCGCAAATTTTGCAAGCTTTTCCCGGCCAAGTTTCAGTTTCCAAAGCCTGTTTAAAGCCAACAGCACGCTTGCGGCATTGCTCGAGCCTCCGCCAAGCCCGGCGCCCACAGGAATACGCTTAGATATTTCGATATCCAAACCTTTTTCAATTCCGAATTTATCCCGTAATAACTTGGCCGCTTTAAAACAAAGGTTGGATTCGTCAACCGGCACCCCGGGATGGTTACAGGCGATTTTTATCAACCTGTCCGCCCGGTTTCTTATTGTAATCTTATCGCAAAGGCTTATTCTTTCGAAGAGCGTCCTGATATTATGGTAATTATCGGGACGTTTATTGAGAACCTTGAGGAAGAGATTTACTTTGGCGTAGGATTTAATGACCAATTTACTTACATTTAGCGAAACAAGCCAATGCCGCTTTTTCGATATCTGCGCTGGTAAGATTATACTCTTTTAAGAGTTGAGCGGGGTCGCCGGATTGTCCGAACCTGTTCCTTACGCCTATGCGCACTACCCTGGTAGGAGTATTCTCCGCCACTATTTCATCGATACTGGAAGCAAGGCCTCCGATAATATTATGCTCTTCACAAACGATTATCCCCCGGGTTTCCCGGGCGGCTTTAAGGATTACCTGCGTATCTAACGGCCTTAAACTATGCACGTTGATCAGGCGCGCCTTGACCCCCTGTTTAGCCAGGCTTTCGACGGCAGCAAGGGCCTCGGCGACCATAATCCCGCAGGCAATAATCGCAATATCATTGCCTTCGGCCAATACCTGGGCTTTACCTAACTCAAATTTCCCTTTATTTTCCAGTGTCGGCACTTTCGGCCTGCCTAAGCGTATATAGAAAGGCCCGCTGGCGCAAAACGCGGCATTAACGGCCTCGGCTGTCTGGGGGCCGTCACAGGGGACTAAAATATTCATATTCGGGATTACCCGCATCAAAGCAATATCTTCCAGCGCCTGATGCGAAGCGCCGTCAGGCCCTACAGAAACCCCGGCGTGGGTAGCGACAATCTTGACGTTAAGGTTGCTGTAACAAATGGAGTTACGCACTTGATCCCAAGCGCGCCCGGAAGCGAATATCGCAAACGTCGAAACGAAAACCGTCTTGCCGCAAGAAGCCAGGCCCGCGGCCGCAGCCATCATATTTTGCTCGGCGATCCCAAAATTAAAGAATCTCCCGGGAAATTCTTTGGCGAATAAACCGGTGCGCGTAGAGCTGGACAGATCTGCGTCCAAAACAACTACATCCTTATTCGCTCTTCCCAGTTCAACCAGGGCCTTGCCGTAAACATCACGCTGATATAAAGATTCCATATTAATACCTTGATTAGAAATTCAAAGGCCAAAGCACAAAATTCAAAATAAATTTAAATGAAGAATTCCAAATATCAAAACCGAAGTTTTGATATTTGTCCTTGGGATTTTGGATTTATTCTGGATTTTGAATTTTGTCATTTGTCATTAAATTTTTACTATTCTAATTCTTTTAATGCCTTCTCCGCCTCTTCCTGCGTAGGAGCGCGGCCGTGAAATTCCACCGTGTTTTCCATAAAGGATACGCCCTTGCCTTTTATTGTCCGGGCGATAATAATCGCCGGTTTATCCCTGATTGTCCTGGCTTGGGCATAAGCATCGAGGATCTGCCGCATATTATGGCCGTCAATTTCGATTGTATGCCACCCAAAAGCTTTCCACTTATCGGCTATCGGCTCCAAACTCATTACATCCTTGGTTGCGCCGTCAATCTGAAACCCGTTATAATCCAGGATCGCGCAGATATTGCCGCACTTATAGTGGCTGGCGGCCATAGCCGCTTCCCAGATATTGCCTTCCTGAATTTCTCCGTCACCCAAAAGGACATAGATACGGTAATCTTTGTTATCGGCCTTGGACGCCAGGCTCATGCCCAAGGCAACCGATAGGCCCTGTCCAAGCGAACCTGAAGAAACTTCGACTCCCGGAGTGCGCCTGTCCGGATGCCCCTGCAGCAAAGAACCAAACTCCCGCAGAGTCATAAGAGTTTCTTTAGGGAAATAACCCGACTCCGCCAAAACCGCATACCAAAGAGGGCAGCAATGCCCCTTGGACATATGGAACCTGTCCCGATCGGGCCATTTGGGGTTTTTGGGGTCATGATTTAAAACCGAAAAGAATAAAGCGGTGATTAAATCCGTTGCGGAAAGGCTTCCCCCGGGATGCCCTGAACCTGCCTTGGCAATCATCCGGATGATCAGGCGCCTTATAAGCTTGGCCTTATCTTCCAATTGTTTTATCTGCGAGTCCATAAAATATGATAAAACGGAGAAAGCGGCTTTTTGCCAGAAGCAAAAACCGCTCTCCCGTTTAATAAATAACCGGAATATGTTTTAATAAAACTGCTGTTTAACCCCAAGCCCTCTTCTTCAGATGGCGCAGGCGCCGGCGCATTTTTTTTCGTTTATGCGTCTTGATCTTCTGTTTCTTACGTTTTTTCCCGCAAGGCATCCTTCACTCCCTTTTATAAATGATTAAATCCCAATCACCAAATCACAATGACATACTCCTCGGGCTAAAGCCCGGGGATTGCAAACGATTATTCAAGAATGTTAATGTCAAAGGCCAAAGCTCAAAATCCAAAATAAGCACAAATGACAAATACTAAATGACAAAATCCTCTGTTTTGATATTTGTCCTTGGGATTTTGGATTTATTTTGGATTTTGGATTTTGTCATTTGTCGTTAAGTAATTTTTTCAATAAATAACTTTATTCAACGGATACTCGATAATCCCTTCGGCTCCGGCATTCTTTAAAGCCGGGATCAAGACCCGCACCACCCTCTCGTCTATTATCGTCTCGATGGCAAACCATCCGTCGTCGGATAACCCGGAAATGGTGGGCTTCTTTAAAGCCGGCAGTTTACCTAACACATTCTTAAGGTTCTTTTTCCTGACATTCATTTTAAGCCCGACTTTTTCTTCCGCGGCAATCGCGCCTTTTAAAAGCAGGGCTATCTGTTCCAGCTTCTGCCTCTTCCAGCTATCCGCGTAAGACTTCTTATTGGCGATTAATTGGCTCGTTGATTCGCAAAGAGTAGCAATCTCCATCAGCTTGTTGGCTCTAAGGCTTGAGCCTGTTTCAGTCAGCTCCACAATGGCATCCACCAACCCAGCGCTCACCTTGACTTCGGTAGCGCCCCAGCTGAATTCCACTTCCACATTAACTTTATTTTTCCGGAAATAGTCTTTGGTGACATTGACCAATTCCGTGGCAACGCGCTTACCCTGCAGCTGCTTTACGCTTTTAATCCCTGAATCCTGCGGCACAGCCAAAACCCATCTTACTTTGTTTAAACTTTGCTTGGCATAAGTCAAATCCGTAACCCTGACGACGCTGGAACCGTTCTCCAGTATCCAGTCATTGCCGGTTATGCCGCAGTCAAGCGCGCCATCCTGGACATAACGCGACATCTCCTGGGCGCGAAGCAACACCGCTTTGATTTCCGGATCGTTTATCGACGGAAAATATGAACGCTCATTGGGCAGGCTTACATTGAATCCGGCTTTGCGCAGCATCTTGAAAGTGGACTCCTGCAGGCTCCCCTTGGGCAAACCTAATTTTAATATTTTATTCTTTTCCATTAATTATCCTTTTTGCCTCAAGCTTGGCTTTTTGCCGGGAATAGATTTTCCTGTTCGGCTTCACCCGCGTGCGGGGATTTATTATCCAGCTTCTTCTAATCTTAACCGCTTTATCCAGCACGGTTATACATTATAATGGCCTAATCCGGCTTTGTAAAGCAAAAACTCGCAACCCTCCGCTAACTAAAATTAGTGACAATTCTTAACTCAAAACAAAAGCGCCCCTGTTTAGGAAGCGCTTTTAGACTATTTCAAGAATCGTCTCCTTTGTTTTAATATCCTGTAGCAATCCAGTTCGCACCGTAAGTTCCGCTATATCCTCCATTATTTGGAGCTGCAACCCAAATTACAAAACTAGACTGCGTAATACTTCCAACTTTAACGCTATGATCGTACCATATATATGAACCTCCGGGGTAAGCAGCGGTTAAAGTAGCAACTACCGAAAAAACACCACTAGGAAACGAAATGGGAAATGTTACCGTTCCAAAAGTCCCACCGTTATTAGCAGAAAACGTAATCGCACTGACGGTTCCCCATTGAATAATCAAACCGGAAGGTAATTTTGTATATCCTCTCGTTCCTAACGATGCGGTATCTCCTCCCGGACTAACCCAACTTGTTCCATTACAATATTCCATATTATGTGTTGTATAGTTATACCGTTGAGCACCTTCGCCGTTTATTTGACCAAGTCCACACGAAGTAACAGCATCTTTACTACCAGCGCGTAACCCTCCGGCTACATCTAGAGAAACCCCAGGGCTCCCCGTCCCTATCCCCACATTGCCGCCTTGAGCTACTACCAGAGAGTATGGCCATGTCCCGCTGGAATACGGACGGAGATTCATGTTCCCGCTGGAATCTACATAGATTTGAGATTGGGAAGTCCCTCCCCGGATGAACTCGATATTGTTATACCCGGTATCGGTATGCATAAGGATATTATTGGCAGCACCGCTGGCTCCGGTTACATCGAGTTTTGCCCCCGGATTCACCGTGCCTATCCCTACATTGCCTTCCACTACCAGGTCTGCCGTATAGTCGACTTCTCCGGAGCCGCTCTCGGTATCCTGCCAGGTGTAGCTGGCTCCATCAATGTAGTCATCCCCTATGGCTATGCGCTTGGCTCTTAGCTCACGGTAGACTCCATAGGGAGAAGGATAGTAGGTGGTTATTGTTAGGGTGTCTTCGGCAAAGAGAGGAAAGGCAAAAAATATATTGAGAATAAATAAGAAAAGTAAGAGAATAATTGGAATATTCTGCTGCCTAGTCATAGCTATAGTATACACCTTACTGAACTTAGGTGTCAATAGTAAATAAATCATATGATAATAGGCGCAAATGAATATCAGATTGGGCGTAGGCAAGAAAATCCGGGAACTGCGGAATAAACGCGGGTTTACTCAGGAAGAGTTTTCCGAGTTAGCCGGCATTGATTATAAATACTTCCAGCGTATCGAAGGCAAGAATCCTCCTGCTTTAAAAATCGATACCATCGAAAAATTCGCCAGGGTATTAAAAGTAGCCCCTTCCAAACTATTGCAATTTTAGGGTAGATAAGGCTTTCTATTATCTGATCACTGTTCACATCAGGCGGTAACAATTTCTTTTATCCTGTTCAGCACTTTAGCTGTAAAATTAAGGTATTCTAGACACTCTTTTTCCGTAACCTCTACCCCGCCGGAATATAAATCCAGGTTTCTCTTCGAGCGCATAATATTGCCTATATCATCGATATCCTTATCATCCAGGAGTTGAGCCAGCTTCTCGATAATCTTTATATGGTGGCCGGGGATACTTTTTACTTTTACCTTATAAAAACTCAACAAAGCCATGCCGCCTTTGATAAAAGCAGTATATGCGTAGCTGAACTTAACATCCAATATCTTGTCCTCTCTGGCAATATCTAAATCCCTAAGAGCGTTTTTAAGGGTATTGTTTACTTGCTCCTTTGCAAATTCAAACTTAACGAAATACTTATCTTCGAATTTCATATGGCCAGTTCAATATGTTTTCTTTCCAGGATTCCCCGAATAAAAGGGTCTTTCCCTTTAACCCGGGCCGCAAAGTCTTTTTCTTCCATATTCACCGCGTTTATTTCCCTGTCTATTTCCTTCTGGAGCGCATTAAGTTTCTTCTGCAACAATAGAATCTTATGGCTGCCCACCACAAGCAAATCTATATCGCTATGGACATCCATCTTGCCTTGAGGATATGAGCCATAGATATAGGCTTTTTTAACACCGGGCAACTGCCCCATAATCTCCGATAATCTTTTCTCTATCCCGATTGTTTTAAAAACAATGCTTCGGTATTCGTTATACAAAGGATAACTTTTATTCATTGAATAAAACTTTAAATTGCCCCGCGTTTCGCTTTTTATTAATCCTTCGCCTTCCAATTCCTTTATTTTCCTGAGAAGGTTCCGCTTGTCCAATTTGAGTTTTCTTAATAATTCATTCGTATACAACTTCTCATCGGGATTGATAAAGAAATAACTTAACAGTTTTTTTGTTACTCCGGACCGCAGAGAAAACATCTTCGCCTCCTCTTACACCGATAAGTGTAATATATTACACTACACTTGTCAAGAAATAATGTAAAAGCTAGACCGGCAAATAATACTCCTACCCTCGATTTTTTTTAGGATGTCCCCAGAGGTAGCCAATAGATAGAACAAGTACTCCAGGAACCCTCCAAAACAACTTTCCAGTAATCGCCTTTCCTAACCGGCATAGTTATGCTTCCACTGCTATCATCGGCGTCATCACCGTTATCTTTATGGAATGCTCTTATACGAGAGGGAGTGGAAGAACTATCTGTATATCCAGATATAGAACCCATACAACAATACTTTGCAACAACAAAACCATCTGTTGACGCCTGATATGTAACGTTAGGAGTCATAACTTCCCAATCGCCGAAGCTGCCTGAATTCGCTTTCCAAGTCCCTACGCCATTTGCGTCTGAAGTTAATACATATCCTGAAGATTGATTGCCGTCAACTATTCTTACTGCTCCGGTTGTTGCGCCAACGACATGCAGCGGGACAGTAGGCGCTGTGGTACCGATACCGACGTTGCCTTTTAAGTACATTGTCCCGCTTTGATTAAACGTCATTAACTCATCTGTCCAGCTTGAGTATTCCCCTTTCAAAACCATTCGATTAGCCGGGCTACTAACATTTAATCCGTCAAACCCCCAAGAAAAAACAGGTGTATTTGATACCTCCCCAAAATATATTCTTGGCTGTGCTGTAACAGTCTGAATGAGCTGCATATCCCCATCGCGAATCTCCAATTTCCTAGTCGGATTCACCGTCCCTATCCCCACATTGCCTTCCACTACCAGGTCAGCGGCATAGTCTATCTCCCCTCCATCGCCGTCTGACTCCTCCCAATCATAGGTGCCTCCCTGGATGTAGTCATCCCCTATGGCTATACGCTTGGCTCTTAACTCCCGGTAGTTTCCATAGGGTGAAGGATAGTAGGTAGTTATTGTTAAGGTGTCTTCGGCAAAGCTGGAAAAAAAAGTAACTAAGCTAAAACTTAACAGGAGTAAAATGAATTTTGACTTAGCCATCTTGATCTCCTTTGCGCATATCTGCGTCTCTCTTTATATTCCATTTTGGAATATTAGTAAAAAGAGTGTAACATAGAAAATTAGGGGTGTCAAGCAAATGGATAAAACTATTTTTACCAAAGCCCATAAAGACTTGGTCAGCCGCCTGATTAAAGCGCGCAAGGCAGCCAGGCTTAACCAGGCTGAAGTAGCTAAGAAGCTGGGCAGAACCCAATCCTATATCTCCAAAATCGAATCCGGGCAGCGCCGCCTTGACACTGTCCAGCTCAACGAATTCGCCTCAATCTACAAAAAGAAACTCCGCTACTTTCTGGAATAATTCCTTTTTTTCATTCAACCATCCCTCCCTTTACAATCCCGGTATTTTGCTTTATAATTGACGGATAAAGAAAGGATTAAAAATGCTTAAATTATTGCGCAACAGAAAAACCGCAAAAAAAGTATGGATTGTATTGGCTATAATCATTATCCCCGCTTTCACCTTTTGGGGTTTTAGCGGAGCATTCCGCGGCCGGGAAGAAAGCAGGCCTTTGGGCAGGATATTCGGCCGCCAGGTCAGCGGCGAGGAATTCAAGGATTCCCTGAGCGCGGTAACCACCGCCGCGATAATGAGATTCGGAGACAAACTCCCCGAGGTGCAAAAATACCTGAACCTTGAGTCCCAAGCCTGGGACAGGCTGGTGCTGCTTGCGGAGGCCAGGAAGCGGAATATTAAGGCAAGCGACAAAGAAGTAATCGATTTAATCGAAAGCTATCCCTTTTTCCAGTATAAGGGCAGCTTTGACGAAAAAATTTACAATCAAACCCTTCAATATGTTTTCCGGCTGCAGGCGCGCGCCTTCGAAGAACAGACCCGCCAAAGCTTAATCTTGAACAAACTTTATAAACAGATTACCGACGGCCTTACGGTTGACGATAAAGAAATCGCCTTTGCCTTCGACAAGGAAAACCAGCAGATAAGCATTTATTACATCGCCGGCATTCCCGGCGACTTTGCCAGGGGGATGAAACCGGCTGAAAAAGAACTCAAGGAATATTTTGCAAAGAACCGGCTGGATTTCAAACAGCCGGCTTCTTTCAATATCGAATACGCCTGTATCGCTTCAATCGAAGACGCCAAAAAGGCATCCGGATTACTGGATAAAAACGGTTCTCTGGAAAAGACAGCCAAAGACTTGAAAATAGAGCTTAAGCAAACCGGGTTCTTTGCGCAAGGCGGCCCTGTCCCCGGAATCGAGTGGCTCGCCTCAACTCCGGAGATACTTTCTAAACTGGAGCAGATGAAACACAGCCCTCCTATCGCAGCCGATGGGTCCTATTACATCCTGCGCGTCAAGGATAAAAAAGAAGCTTATATTCCCGAATTTGAGCAGGTGAAACAAAAAGTTAAAGACGCGTTTGTGAATACCGAGGCGTGGAAAATCGCGGAACAGAAAATCAACCAATGCGCGCAGGAACTTAATAAAAACCCTGATCTCAAGCAAGCGGCCCAAAAAAGCGGTTTGAGTGTAAAGGAAACCGCTCCTTTTAAATTCGGGGCTAAAATCCCGGAACTGGGGCCGACAGACATCTTCTGGGAAAACGCCAAAAATTTGAAACCGCAAGAAGCCAGCCGGATAATCAAGGCTGCTTCGGGATTCTATATAATCAAGGTTAAAACGCTTTCTCCCCGGGACGAAAAAAAATACGCGCAAGAAAAATCCCTGCTTGGGCAGAAAATCCTCGAGCAGAAAAAAGAGGAAAGTTTCAATAAATTCTTCGAGGAATTGAAAAATAAGGCGCGGTAAAAATAAAAAGGGCGGTTCTAAAGAAAAACAGAACCGCCCTTTTTTTATAAACCTAGAAACCTATTCGTTTACCTTGATGCAATTTACCGGACAGCTGTCCGCAACTTCCTGCAAATTACAGCTTGCGCAATTCTGGCTCTTCACGTGAGCGACCCCGTCTCCCTGCAGCTCAAAAACATCCGGGCAGGATTGTTCGCATAATCCGCAACCAACACAGGCAGAAGAATCAATGGTAATTTTTGACATATTCTCCTCCGTTTACCTTTCCAAGAGATTCTCAAACATCTCTTCGTGGTCAACTTCTTCCGCTAATATATGGGTAACCAGCTGATACGTAACATTATCCTTGCCAAAAGTCTTTTTGGCAATCTTGCTGTAAACTTCGATTGCCCCGGCTTCCGCCTCGGTAACAATACGGATAATCCTGTTGATATCCGCGGTATTCTTCGGAGGCATAAGATAGGGAGCGTTGGCATTCTTCTCCAAATCCATGGGATTAGCGGTAGGCGAATCCCCCAGCTTAATGATTAAATCCGCCACTTCCGTAGCGTGCTCCAGTTCATCCTTGGCAATTTTCTCCAGCATTTCCTTTACGTCTTCATATGCCTTGCCGGAAACAATCTGCGCCATATACCAATAAAGATAATAAGCTAACCACTCATCGCAATAAGCCTTGTTCAAATCCCTCACAAGGTCTTTAAGGCTTAACTCTACGATTGCCCTTGCCTGTTTTCCCATCTGCGCACCTCCTCAGTTCCCCGCCCTTTTTTCGTCGGGAAATTGACCCCGAATCCGCCAACGGCGGATGAGGGATCTGTTTTAAACCCCTTGAGCTTCTGCCCTTAATCCGTATTTCTTTATATTATTATCCGCGATATCCTGGATTTTCTTAATCTCTTCCGGCTTATTCAACAGATGTTTAAACCTGCCTTGCGTCTTTAAATACTCCTCAACCGGTTTAGGCGTAATCTGCCTGCGGCCGCTTAATACTCCATTTTCATACTCTATCAACGGATATAACCCTGTCTCAATAGCTAGCCTGGCAACCTGTATAGTCAGGTTTGTTTCATGCCTCCAGCCCAACGGGCAAGGCACATGCACCTGAATATATTTCGGCCCCTTTATGGAGAGGGCTTTTTTTACTTTTCTCTGCAAATCCTGGCCAAAACCGCTGGAAGCCACAGCCACGTAAGGAATGCCGTGAGCATTGGCGATTTCCGGCATCGGTTTTTTCGGGCGCAGGTTTCCGATAGAAGCAATACCCGCCGGGCTCGTCGTAGTATTGGTGTCAAAAGGCGTAAGCCCGCTTCTTTGCACCCCGGTGTTCATATACGCCTCGTTATCGTAACAAACATACAAAATATTATGCCCGCGCTCAAGCAT